>CAZFWZ010000119.1:0-6020 GCA_964522765.1 uncultured Caulobacterales bacterium
GGACGCTTCACGCATTGAAAGACAATCGGCGGGTCCAATAAAACCAAAGCTGCGGGGTTACCCCCTTGCGAAACACAACACACCATACGGTCTCCGGTAAGGGGACTGACCCCGCAGACGTTCCCAGCGTCGTTGCTTCGCAACTGCGCAGGAGTGTCGCAAAACACGACAAACCTTATGTCGTGTTTTGTGCACCGCTTATTTTACTAAGTTTGCTGTCACACGATGGGCCGCTGGCGATGGCGCGTGCCTGCCTGACATGCGCATAAAAAAACCGTCCTTAGGGACGGTTCATTCAATTTAATTTGGATTTAATCCTAATGACGCGGCTTGCGCGGCTTGCTTGGGATTAGACCTTCCATCTGTGCACGCTTGCGGGCGAGCTTACGTGCGCGGCGGATGCCTTCAGCTTTTTCGCGAACGCGGCGCTCTGATGGTTTTTCAAAATGATCGCGGGCTTTCATTTCGCGCAAGATACCTTCGTTCTGAAGTTTTTTCTTAAGCGCGCGGAGAGCTTGGTCCACATTATTCTGACGTACGTAAATCTCGACCATGATAGTCCTTCAAATTTGTTGCATGAGCATTGCTTGGTTATTTCCCAAAAACAATGAGGCCCCGCGCGGCGGAGCCTTTAAACCTTGCGCGGTCTTTAGCGCGGCTTTTGAGCGGCGTAAAGACATGATGCACAGAAAAATACGCCTAAAATCCGCTTTTTATTCCTAATTCAACGCTTCTGTGACATGAAAGCAGCACTTATGAACTTTCCAGACCTCTACTATATCGACCATGACGGCTTAAAGATAGCCACTTACGCTGCCGGGCCCGAAGAAGGGCCAGCGATTCTACTGGTGCATGGCTGGCCTGAGCTGGCCTATAGCTGGAAGAATCTTATCGGCCCCTTGGCACAGGCAGGTTACCGCGTGATTGCCTATGATTTGCGCGGCTTTGGCAATAGCAGCGCGCCTGATGATGGAGCATCACGGGGGGCGCATCATTACGGTATCGCGCAGCAGGTCGGTGATATGGAAGCCGTTATGGACGCTTACGGTCTATCAAATGCCATTATCTGCGGCCATGATTGGGGCGGGATTATTGTCTGGCATGCCGCACGCATGATCGCCCCGCGGGTTAGTGCCGTCGTCTCAATCTGCACGCCCCATGTCGGGCAAGCGCCTGCCGACCCGATTGCCATATTTAAAAAGCGCCACGGAGACGAGCATTACTTTGTGCATTTCACGCAGCGTCCCGGGGTCGCTGATGACCTGTTTGCGCGTGATCCTGATGCATTTTTTCGACTTATGTTTCGCTCTACGCCCAAAGGCTCAAAACCTAAAGCGGGGCAGGCGTCTATTCCGCAAAAGTTTGAAGCCTATCTCAAAGCAGGTGCGCCTGATCTTAAGGGATGTATTTTGCCTGCCCATGACCATCAAGTCTATGTCGACGGATATAGGAAAAGCGGCTTTCACGGCGGCATAGGGCTTTACCGTAACAGCACCAAGAATTGGGAACTGACGCGCGGGCTTTCGCAAATCGTGCATCAACCCACACTTATGCTCTGCGCGCAGGATGATGTCTTTTTGCCGCCCGCTTTATCCGAAGGCATGGAAAAGCTTGTACCGAATGTCACACGTCACATAATTTCTGACTGCGGCCATTGGGCGATGTGGGAACAGCCAGAGGCTATAATTAAGCATATGAAAGCGTGGCTCAACGAATTAGAAAATTGACATGCAGCATAAATCTAAAGCAGCTTTGGCCGCTTTTTTGGCCTTTGAACAATCAAAGAGCCGCGGCGTATAAAGCGTTAATCAGCTTAACCGCTCTGGGGTCGCCAATCAGGCTGTTGTCTTGACGATTCATAACATAGCAGCCGTGCAGCCCTGTGACGGGATCGGCAAAAACACAAGACCCACCCCAACCACTATGGCCGAGCGTGTTAGGCGTTGGGCCGTAATACATATTTGGCGCATTATGCATGATGCCGGCGGCAATGGTTAGATCGAACGGCAAAACGAGGTTAGGGCCGGAGACGCGCGGCGCGGTGACAGCCTTAACAATATCTTCTGACAGAACGACGTTATCGCTAACTTTACCATCAATAAAAATCTGCATCATGCGGGCCATGCTATCTGCGCTCGCGTGGCAATTGGAGCCTGCAAGTTCAGCTGAACGCCACCGCGCGGCGGGCCCGCCTGGCGAGGAAGAGCGCTGCATGAAGGCGAGTTTGGTGGCGTCATTCATGTCTCCAAGATTGGCCATGCGTTTGGGTTTTATCATTTGTGCGCAGCGTTCATGCTCGGCTTCGTCAAGGCCGATATGAATGTCCAGATTATTCGGGGCGGCGATTTCCTCGCGCAGTATTGTGCCGAGCGTTCGCATATGGCCATCTGCTAGGCGCGCAATCTCGCCGGCGAGGAAGCCGTAAGTGACGGGGTGATAGCCAGATGCGCTACCCGGTACAAAGAGCGGCTCTTGTGCGGCCAAAGCGGCGCAGGTCTTGTTCCAATCATACCAGTCATCCGCCGTCCAGTTTGGGTCTGAAATCCCTGACAGACCTGCCTGATGTGACATGGCCTGCGCGACTGTAATTTCGCCTTTTCCGGATTGCGCAAAATCGGGCCAAAGCGTGCTAACAAACTGCTCATAGCCAAGCCGGTCTTGGTCGGCGAGCCAAGCAATCACGAGCGCGGCGGCTGTTTTGCCAGAAGAATAAACCGCCATTAGCGTGCTGTCTTCAACTGCTTTGGTTTTTGCGCGGTCCGCCCATCCACCTTTAAAATTGATCAGCGGCACGCCGTTTCTGTAGGCAGAAAATTGCGCGCCAAGCTCCTGTATTTGATCGGCGTCGTCTTCATGGCTGAAATTGGCACGAAAGGTTTCGGCAACGGAGTCTAACCCTGGCGCGTGGATAAGGTCAAAAGGCGTTTCGGTCATGTGAGATCTCTTACATTTAACGGCGCAGCATGGTTTAGCGAATCTTGTTCTCTAATAAGCGGCATTTCGCCCGCGTCAGTGCTGACAGCATGGGAAATAATCTCAAATATACTGCCCACAGCATAACTTAAACTTTCGCGTCGCGAGCGGCCTTTTAAAAGGTGTGCTAAAAATGTGCCGGACAAAGCATCGCCGCCGCCATTCGGCACGGCCGCAAATCGTGCATGCGAAACGGCTAAAGCCTTTTTAGCTTTGCGCTCTCTATATATAGCGCCGATTTCATCCTCGAAGGGGACTGATGTGACTAGCACATCACAGGGCAAATTGTCTGCAGCTTTTAAGGCTGTCCCCGCGTCTGTTACCACCGCGCGGCTAAGATAATTTAGTTCCCAAAGGTTTGGCGTGCAGATGTCAGCGAGAGGCAATAAGATTGATGCAATCGCCTTAGCCGTATCCTCCGATATATACAGCCGTCCGTGATCGCCCATGACCGGATCCACGACAATGGTCGCGTCCGGATTAGCAGCTTTCACGTCTTGAATGATATGCGCGGCAAGCTGTACCTGTTCGGCGCTGGCCATATAGCCCGTCATTACAGCATCTATGCGAAGGTCTTGCGCTTTAATACCCATCCACATGTCGGCGAGCCGAGCTGTTTCCACAGGCCCGCCGCCAGGAGTCCCCCATCCAGGATGACGGCCAAGGAGAACAGTCGGTAGAACGTATGTTTCTACGCCGAGACGGCGCAGGCAGAAAGCACTTGCCGTCGCCCCCACGCGCGAGGCGCTCACGAATGACGATATGACGATAGCGGTTGATGTTTTTCTTAGCTTTGACATGTCAGGACTTTATTGGAACGTTGTTTCAATGTTAGAGTAAGATTTACATCGATGATAATGGTGTGAACGATAGCGGACGTAAAAATCAAGCCCGAATATCAAATTGGCGCACAGGAGATCTTATGGCGTTAACAATATATCATAACCCTCGTTGCTCTAAATCGCGGCAAACCTTGGCTTTGCTAGAAGAAAATGGACAAGTCCCTATTATAAGGCGATATTTTGACAGGCCGGTACATTTGGAAGAACTCCAAGATTTGCTCAAACAGCTTGGGTTTGATGACCCGCGTAAATTGATGCGTAAGGGGGAAAGGCTTTATAAGAGCCTTCAGCTTAAAGAGGTTTCAGACAATAATAAGCTCATTGCGGCTATGCTAGCGCATCCTCAGCTTATTGAACGGCCTATCGTGAGCGATGGTCAGCAAGCTATTCTTGGCCGTCCGCCTGAAAATGTGTCAGTCTTTTTCACCGAATAACCCCTGAAGTATAGATTTTTGTAAAAAACTTCAAAAAATTCCATGTATAAACCTGTTGTTAAGTAAAACAGGGCAAACCCTCTATTAACCATAGCACCAATTCGGGTGCACGGAGGGATGTATGCGGATTGCAATCTGTGCTTTATCAGCGGTTTTACTATCAGGCTGTTCATGGCTCGGCGGAATAAATAACGTCTTTGGCGGCAATGGCGGTCAAGGCGCATATGGTCAATATACTCAAAATGGTGTTGCTATTAATAACACCAGAAGGTTTGTGAACCAAAACGGCCAAACTGTTCCTGCACCATACGGTTATAATACAGGCGTGCCAGGGCAGGCTCAGGCACAGCAATACGGACAAGGTTTTGGCGGTGGTTTCCCGCAGCAGCCGCAATTTGGTCAGCCACAAGAGGTTACAGGCCAATATGGCACCCACGCGGCGAATGCAGGTCAAGCTTATGGCAATCAGCGCATATCAAGGCCCACACTGCGTAAACCACGGTTTCGCGGGTCGTTGTCTTTAGGGCTAGAAAAAAGTCAGAGCGGAGATTTGATAGGGTCTAACTTTGAAGGTGTACCTTTTGGTCTAGAAACCAATCCCGATGGCTCAATCTCGAATAACCTTGGGTTTACTGACAATACTGGATTTTCTGGTTCGCCAGTTGAAGGGCTTACAATTACAAGTGACTTAGTCGCGACACCAACGTCGGTGCGTTCGCCCGCTATATCGTTTGATGATGTTCACAGCACGCCAGCAAGAATTGCTGCTGGGATTGAATATATAGCAACTCCGCGGACAACATTATTTGCAAATGTAGGTTATTCATATTCCGAAGGAAATGAAGGCGGCGTAATAAATGTTATCGGCACCGCTGATGGTACTGTTACTTTTCAGGGTTATGATGACAATGTTGCCATTGGTAACCCCGATCCCATTCGTCGCACAGTCGAAAATCTACCAATTGTTCAAATCGCGGCTGATTTCTCTGATTTAGAGCGTTATGATGGTGAAATTGGTGTTCGCCATTATTTTAATCCAATTTTACGCAGCACATCTTCGCGTTCCATCACGCCGTTCGTAGCGGCTTCAGTTGGTGCCGCGCGTTATAATGCGCTGTCTTTTAAAGGCGAGCGCCAGAATCTTGATTTGCACGCCGCCGTTGCCGATTTAGAGCCCAGCATACAATATGTACCTCAGCTAAATGATGACGCACCTATTGAAGTTTATGACAGTCAGTGGGTTGGCACGGGCCAGCTTAATGCAGGTCTTGAGTGGCAGGCGACTCCAAGGACGGCGATTGCTTTTGAAACAGGCGTTCGATTTGATGGCGCTCGTGATAGTGTTCGCGATGCCCAAGGTAATAGATTTGAAGGGGACACGAATGTCTCCATACCATTTACGATACGCGGTAGCTACAATTTCTAGCTACTTAACTAAAAACTTAAGGTTTTGTTCAGCAATTGAAAACGAATTCTTAAACTTACTGTGTTTAATTAGGTCACAGTAAGAGATTTAACAGGGAAAAGGGGACCGATATGCGTCTTGCAGTTTGCGCACTTTCAGCGGTTTTAATGTCAGGTTGTTCATGGCTTGGTACGGGTGGCAGTTCAGCCGGTAGTTACGGATCAGGCGTATACGGCGCTGACTGCGGCGGTTACGGATCAACTGGTGCCTATAATGTAGGCGCAGCTGGATGCGGCGGCGCTGGTGGTTATGGAGTAGGCGCTGGTTACGGCCAAGCAGGTTACGGAGCAGGCGCTGGTTTCGGCC
>CAZFWZ010000120.1:0-5916 GCA_964522765.1 uncultured Caulobacterales bacterium
CGGCGGCGGCGAATTCCTGCGCGCAATCATACAGAGCCTCATAAGCGGGGAGGCTTAAAGCTGGCAGCGAAAAAGTCGGCAATCCTGAAGGAATGTCTCCCACCACTCGTAATCCAAACCGCTCAGATAAATTGAAACCAGCACTTAGTCCTATACAAACAAACACAACGAAAATAGGGGCTATGCGAGCGGCCAATCGAGAATGAGAGACTTTTAGACCAAGTTTAAACAAGCCATAGGAAAGATATTTTTTAACGCTCCAAAGGGCTAAAATAGAGCCACCCCCAATAATAAGAGCAATTGGATTGGTGTTTGAAATAGACAGCAGCAATGATTTAATGAGCGCGAGAGCAGTCTGGCCACCTGCCTCCACGCCAAATATATGCCTTATCTGGCTAATGATAATCAGAAGTCCCGCGCCTGTAATGTAAGCAGATACGACAGGGCGAGAGACGAAATTCATTATAAAGCCAGACTTTAAGAGGCCGAAAATCATCATGAAGCCACCAGTCATCAACGCAAGCGCAGCAGCGCTTACTAACCTTTGACCTTCAGGTATGTTTGCGATTGCCGCGGCCGTCATAAGCGATACAACAGCGGTAGGGCCAACGGAGAGTTGCCGAGCCGAGCCGAGCAACGCATATACTGCAAGTGGAAAAATACTAGCGTAAATGCCTGCTTGCGGCGGAAGCCCTGCAAGCAAAGCATAGGCCAATGCCTGCGGCACTAATAAGATTGTGACGATAATAGCAGCAACTAAATCTTCACTGAATATACCAGCTGAATAACCTTTCAGCCAGTCATATTGCTGTGCCAAGCGGCCTTGTGGGATCTTAGCCGAATCTCGCGATAGCTCCATCATACGTTCAAACTGTCAGCATATGGTTAGCAATTCAAGAACACAGCGAAATGTAGCGTATGAAATTTCAGATCTTATCCATTAGTATCTGACGCGAACTCTTCAAGCGGCCCTCGAATTTGCTCAAGACTATACCCTGCCCCCGCAACCCCATTCATAACCCCGTCAACACCAAGAGTTTTAACATGTGCAAATGCCCAAAGCGCGGCAGATCGCGTACCACTAGCACAAAAGGCTACTATTGGTCTTGGCATATTAGAATAGGCGTCTACACTGCTTGCAAGAATATGCGGGGTTAAACTACCGGCCAAAGGTATATGACGGTAATCTATACCGAGTTCAGTCGCCGCTTTTGCAAGACTGTCACTGCTAGGCTGCATATGTCCTTCATTGTCTGGTCGGTTGTTTACAAAGCTCATGACGCCTTGCTCAGCCAAGGCTGTAAGGGTGATGATATCAATTTGCCCACCAACAAATACATCTCCAGGCAGTTCTTTCATCAGCTGGATAGCATTTCTTTTGCTTTTAAAACAATAGCTTGCGCGGTTATTCCAAAGTGCTTGAAAAGTTCTCCTCCAGGCCCAGATGCACCAAAATTGTTCATTCCGACAAAGCCGTCTTCACGGTTTAAAAGCGGGCTCCAACCTTGGCGAATGCCTGCTTCAATAGCAATTTTCGGTAAATCTTTTCCAATAACTGAGCGGACATATTTTTCACCCTGATCAAGGAATAAATCCAAACATGGTACGGATACTACGCGTGCTGATATACCTTGTGCGGCAAGGTCAGAGTGCGCGTCAAGCGCGAGATGCACTTCCGATCCACTTGCCAATAAAACTATTTCATCAGCGCCCTCTCCTGCTTTCAATACGTACCCGCCGCGTTCACACATATTTTTTGAGGCGTCATCGCGTACTGCAGGAACTCCTTGGCGCGTCAAAGCATGTAAAGAAGGCCCCTCACGTTGAACTGATATTTCCCAACATTCTGCCGTCTCAAGTGCATCAGCAGGACGGAACGTATAAAGATTGGGTATCGCTCGCAAAGATGCGACATGTTCAACAGGTTGGTGAGTCGGCCCGTCTTCGCCCACGCCAATCGAATCATGTGTCATCACATAAATCACTTTAGCATTCATCAAGGCAGACAAACGAATAGAAGGCCGGCAATAATCGGCAAAGACAAGGAAAGTACCTGCATAAGGCAAAATACCTCCGTGGAGTGCCATGCCGTTCATGCAAGCCGCCATGGCATGTTCGCGGATACCATAATTAATGTAACGGCCATCGTAATTCCCTGCTTGAATGTCGGGCACAGTTGATGGTGTGCGTGTCTTATTCGAGCCTTCTAGATCTGCTGAACCTGACACCATGTCAGTCAGTGACGCGGTCAGCACCTTTAGAGCTCCGTTTGAGGAGGCACGAGTTGCGAGCTTCGGCATATCCTTGGCTAAGCCGTCTTTGTAGGTCTGAAAGTCCTCTTCCCAACCATCATTAAGTTTGCCTGAAATGGCGCGTTTAAAATCATCAGCTTTAGTATTTGACTTTAGCTCTTCCTTCCAAGCTTTATTCATGCGGCGACCTTTGCGCCCTGGTCGTGCCCACATTTTATAGACATCATCAGGCACTTCGAACGGCGCATGGTTCCAACTCCAAGCCTTACGCACGCCTGCAATCTCGTCGTCACCCAAAGGAGAACCGTGAGCTTTGCTTGTACCTGCTTTGGTTGGTGCACCCTTCCCAATTGTCGTCTTACACGCAATCATCGTTGGTTTATCCGACTTCTGAGCGGCTCTAATAGCATTGGCTATTTTGCGAGGATTGTGACCGTCTACAGCAATCGTTTTCCAGCCCGAAGCTTGAAAGCGCTTATGTTGGTCCGTGCTATCTGAGAGCTCAATTGAGCCATCGATTGAAATGTTATTATCATCCCAAAAGACAATAAGTTTATTAAGCGCTAGGTGGCCCGCCAATGAAATCGCTTCCTGAGTAATACCTTCCATAAGGCAGCCGTCACCGGCAATTACATAAGTGTGGTGATTGACCAAATCGTCCCCATAGCGCGAGTTCATTTGGCGCTCTGCAAGTGCAAACCCAACCGCATTTGCAATACCCTGCCCAAGCGGTCCTGTTGTCGTTTCGACACCAGCTGTGTGCCCGTATTCAGGGTGCCCCGCGGTGTTGGAACCAACCTGCCGAAAGTTCTTAATTTGCTCCATCGTCATGTCTTTGTAACCAGTGAGGTGAAGGAGCGAGTAAATCAGCATTGAACCATGACCTGCCGAAAGAATAAACCTATCACGATCTGGCCAGTTCGGGTCTTTAGGATCGAATTTCAAAAACTTCGAGAACAGAACAGTCGCAACATCGGCCATACCCATTGGCATACCCGGGTGACCAGAGTTAGCCTTTTGAACCGCATCCATCGATAAGGCAGCTATAGCGCCTGACATTGCTTTATGTTCTATTTCAGATTTAGAAAGTACGGCCATTTTCTGCCCCTTAATGAGTCACAATTTGCCAACAAATTACACGGTAAACATCTACTTGAAAGCTAAAACAGCCCCTATTCTGTGGATGGAGTCCTAAAAACTAGTCAAAGTATATTTTAAAGACCGAATGCTTTTGCGGCATGATATGTCAGCCCAGCCGCACAATAAGCTAAAACGAATAAATAGGTAAAAGCAAAAACTGGCCATTTCCAACCATTTGTTTCCTTCTTCATAATCGCGAGCGTAGACAGGCATTGCGGAGCGAATACGAACCATGCCAAAAAGGCTAAGGCTGTCGGTAGTGACCAACTTACAGCTAAAACCGTGCCAAGTTTATCCTCAGCGATGCTGCTATCAAGTGAGTAAATTGTGGCCAGTGAACTCACCGCCACCTCACGCGCCGCCATAGCGGGAATCAGTGAAATGACCATTTCAAGGGTAAACCCAATGGGCGCAAATATAGGCTCCAAAACTCGGCCAATCATCCCTGCAAATGTACCCCGTATCCCTTCGTCTTGATTTGGATAACTCGACAAAAACCAAATGATAATTGATGCAGGTAATATTATACGTCCGGCACGAACTATAAATATTTTGGCGCGATCCCAAAGACCGAGAATATAATCTTTAAATGACGGCGTTTTATAGCTCGGCAGTTCTAATAAAAGTGAAGGTTTTGCGCCTTTAGTTAAAGTCCGCTTTAGAACGAATGCGGCAATTAACGCAAAAACCACACCTGTAAGAACAAGGCCAAATCCAACCAGTCCTTGTAAACCAAATGGACCAACTTTTGTATTTGGGATAAAAGCTGCAATTATTAGAAGATATACTGGCCATCGCGCCGAGCAAGTCATGAGCGGCGCAATCAATATAGTCGTTAAACGGTCTCGTTCACCTTCGATGGTGCGGGCCGCCATTATACCGGGAATAGCGCAAGCGAAACTTGAGAGTAACGGAATAAAGGCTCTGCCATTAAGCCCAACTTTAGCCATTAGCGTATCAATCAAAAAAGCAGCGCGGGCCATATATCCAGATGCTTCAAGCGCAAGAATGAATGCGAATAAAATTATAATTTGCGGTAGAAATACAATTACCGCTCCGACACCCTCAATTATACCGTCGGCAATTAAGCTTCTGAACCAATTGTCTGGCAAAGTAGCTTCAACTACAGCTTTTAACCCTTCAATCGCTCCCAATATCATATCTTGCGGGGGTCCAGCCCAGGCGAAAACAGCTTGAAACATTGTGAATAGGATGGTCGCTAGAATAAGAACCCCGAAAACAGGATGCAAAACGATATTATCAATTTTATCCGTCATCGTTTGTACAGAAAAACTTTGGGTGACAGTGTCGCGTGTAATAGCCCGAGCTTGCGCCTGCATTTCTTTGAGCGGCAGATCAATGGCAGCAGGACGTTCTCCCGCACCGCGCTTGAGTTCGCCCAGCCAAGTGTTGAGATAGTTCATCAAAAGCGACCGCCCCGCACTGCGGACAGCGACACATGTGATGACAGAAATTCCAAGTTTGGCTTCAAGTTGAGCGACGTCTATGTCGAGCCCATCTCTCGCCGCCATATCCATCATGTTAAGAACAAGAATGACGGGCAAGCCGTAGTTTTTGGCCTGCAGCACATTATGTAAATGCGTTGTTATGTGGCTTGCGTCGACAACAAATATGATGCCGTCTGGCTGACGCTCACCATCTATATTTCCACGAATAGCATCGATTGCGACACGTTCATCCAGACTATGGCCACAATCGCCATATACACCAGGTAAATCTAGCAACTCAGCACGTTCACCTGAGGCAGTTACTGTAATACCCTTTCGGTACTCTACTGTAACGCCCGGGTAATTAGCGACTTTTGCCCGCCCGCCTGTCAAAGCATTAAAAAGGGATGTTTTTCCGCAATTCGGAGCGCCTAAAAGCGCAAGTCTAACGAGTCCGCCTTCCGCAACCAGTCGACTTTCCAAGGCTGTAGCAAAGCCCGCCATTATTAAGTGGAATCCTTCGGTGTTTGAGTGACATAAACACAGCTGGCCTCATTTGAACGCATGGCTATCAGAGCTCCGTTCAATCTTACAGTCATTGGATTTTTAAAAAACAAACCGAAATGCATGGCCTCGACAGGATCCCCCTCCGCAAATCCAATTTCGCGTAAACGCACGACCAAGTCAGGGTCCTTCATATCAAAGCCACAAACAACGGCCTTCTCGCGCTTGCCTAGATCACGTAAACTTACGGGGACTTGAGATGAATGGGTCATGAGCTGGATTTAGTGCGAATTGTTCTTAATTGCAAAGGAAAAGGCTCATAATTTAACAGATGTCATATCACGTTACGGTGTCAAAAAATAAGGTTGAAATTCTTCAAACTTGTCATAGACAGCGCAATACCTCTGTCCTATAAACCGCCGACTTGGAGACCAGACTGCTTCGCAGCACCTTCAACGCCCGAATAGCTCAGTTGGTAGAGCAACGGATTGAAAATCCGTGTGTCCCTGGTTCAAATCCAGGTTCGGGCACCATATATTCATATAAGCTATTGAATTATATGTATTTTTATT
>CAZFWZ010000121.1:0-5891 GCA_964522765.1 uncultured Caulobacterales bacterium
TGCTTTGCCCTTTAAGGTTAAAGCTCTTAAAGCGCTCGGCGTTCAAATTCGCCAAATTGTCACTAATATGCATTAAGCGTTTTAGGTCATCTGCTGATTGGGTCTTGGCCACTTTGGCAAGTTCTAGCGTATCACTGACGAGGCGCGGCCGCGTCGCCTCTAGCGCCGTCGTCGTTGGGTCATAATTTAGTTTTTTGGCAGGGGAAAGTAGCGTTAGCATAATAGTATCTCCTCCTCATAACGTCGATTTAAACCATTTAAATCAGTACGCGTGGGTTCATGATATTATCAGAGTCTAGCGCATTTTTGACCGCTTTTAAAAGAGATAATTTGACGGGATCGGCGCGTTTCACGAGATCGTGCTTTTTCATAATGCCAATCCCGTGTTCCGCCGAGATAGAGCCCCCAAAACTTTCGACCACATCAAAGACGATATTGGATAACTCATCCCAGCGCGACAAGAACTCATCCGTCTCCATCGCCTCTGGGCGACCAATATTATAATGGATATTACCATCGCCAAAATGACCAAAGGCAACAGGCCGCGCGCCCGGCACCGCTTTTAATATGGCCGTATCTGCACTTTTAAGGAAAGCTGGTATATCAAAAATTGGCACAGTGATATCAAGTTTAACCGAGCCGCCGAGGTGTTTTTGACCTGCCGACATATTTTCGCGAAGGGCCAATAGCTGAGCGGCTTGGGTGTCAGATTTTGCAATAATAGCGTTTTGGGCATATCCCTTTTTCAGCGCTGCGCCTAAAGCCATTTCTGCAATCTCCTGTCCCGCCGTTTCGCTCTCAACTTCCCAGTCGATTATTGCAAACCATGCGTGCTTATCCTTAAAAGGGTAGCGCTGACCTTTAATGTGCGCCGTGACCAATTCCATACCAATTGCGGGCATAACTTCGAACATGGCGAGCGCAGGATTGCCGCCCACAATATCCAAAACTGCGAGCGCGTCTTGGGGCGTAGCAAGGCCCACCATAGCGCGCTGCACATAGTTTGGTTTTGGAAAGAGCTTAAGGCTCGCAGCCGTAATAATGCCGAGCGTGCCTTCTGCGCCGAGAAACAAGCGGTTTAAATCATACCCCGTATTATCTTTGCGAAGGTCGGTCAGCCCGTTGAAAACACGGCCATCGGCAAGTACGGCTTCAACGCCAAAAACAAGATCTTTGGTTGTGCCATATTTAAGCACATGTACGCCGCCCGCATTGGTCGACAGCACGCCGCCCACCGTGCAGCTGCCCTCGGAGGCCAGCGATAAAGGGAACTTTCGGCTCGCGCAATCGGCGGTATCTTGAAGGAATTTTAATGTGGCGCCGGCTTCGATGATGATCGAGTTATTCGTCGGGTTCACCGCCCTCACCTTCGTCATTTTACGAAGCGAAAACAGCACTTCGCCTTGCGGCGTTTGCCCCCCAACAAGTCCAGTATTGCCGCCTTGAGGCACGATTTTTAACCCGTACTGCGCGCAGATTTTAACAGCGTTCGAGACCTCCTGCGTGTTGCGCGGAATGAGCATGATGGGCGTATTGCCAAAATATTTATCACGCCATTCGGTAAGCTGCGGCGCGATAATATCAGCGTCAGTTGTCCATGCCTCCTGCGGTAATTGGCTTTGTAAGGCTTTAATTCCAAGGTTCATGTTAGCGCTCCGCAGCCGCGCGGGTTAGGCGGTCATTTATGGCTTGCCCGAGGCCGTCCTGTGGAATCGGCGCAACCGCAATCACGCGGATATCCGCGCGGTCAAGACGGCGCAAATAGTCATATAAATGCCGCGCAGCTTCGCGTGTATCGCCTCTAGGGGACAAGTTCAGCTCCCCCGCGATATCGCCAAACCCGAGGTGAACCTCGCCCTCATTAACGGAGACGGCATTCAGCCTTACTTTGGCGCGCGGGGCATAATGGCTCGCGAGCATACCCGGCGCGCTTATAGCCGCGCTCTTTGACGGCAGACGCAGATCGGAAATGAAAGGGGCCAGCGCCTCAGCCGCGAGCGTGCCCGGCCGCAGCAGCAAAGCATAATTTTCATGAATTTCAAGCACGGTCGATTCAACGCCGCCGCGGCACGGTCCGCCGTCAACAATCAGCTCTATATCCGCGCCGAAATCTGCCGCGACATGAGCGGCTGTGGTTGGACTAATGCGGCCAGATATATTCGCGCTTGGCATAAAAAGCGGCGAGGTCCACCCGGCGTCCACAAAGGCGCTCGCCCACTGCGTATCAGGGCAACGCAGTGCAATCGTCGGAAGCCAGCCGCCGGCCGCAGCGCTAAGATCACTTTCCTTGCGCGGCAACACAAGCGTTAGCGGCCCCGGCCAAAACTCATCCATTAACGTGCGGGCCAGATCATTGACCTGCGCTAAATCATCGACCCAGTCAGGGCGCAAGACATGGGCAATTAATGGGTTATGAGATGGCCGCCCCTTGAGCGCGTAGACTTTCGCGACCGCCGCGTCATTTCCAGCGTCTGCCGCAAGTCCATATACCGTTTCAGTTGGCAAAGCGGCCAAACCGCCTCGGCGCAAAATATCCAGCGCCCTGTTATAGGCCTCAGGCCCTTGCGGCATAATATTGGACGTAACGTTCATGCCGTTTATATAGAGAAAGCGCGGGCAATTGCCCATGTTTATTACAGACGAGCTTTATAAAGTAAAAGCATGTGGAATTCGGGCTTGACCCCCCGCTTCCCCTTGTCCATTCCAAGCTTATGACTCTCCGCGAACGCATCATATCAGAGCTAAAATTCTTGCTAGGGCTTTTTGCCTTTATCACCGTATTTTTCACATTTGTGTGGGGGCATTATAAAATCCCGAGCGAGAGCATGCAGCCAACCTTAGAGGTAGGCGACCACCTTTACGTTTCCAAATATGCCTATGGCTATTCGCGTTATTCCCTGCCCTTTGGATTTGACCGTCTCCCATTTTTAAAACCCGGAAAGCTTATGAGCAAGCTTCCCAAACGCGGGGATGTCGCAGTCTTTAAAAATCCCAATACAGGTATGATCATGATTAAACGTATTGTCGGTCTGCCTAGTGACACGATTTCTGTTACAGGCGGACGGTTAATACTCAACGGCCAAATGATAGAACGCGAAACCGTCACAAATCACCTCTACCGCCAACATTCAGGTGCCTTTGCCGCTCCCAAAAAAGGCCTCGCAAGATTCTCGCCAATGGCTTGGCCTCAAGGCGCTGTTGTCGGCGTTGACGTTTACAGCGAAATCTTGCCTGATGAAGAAAGCTCGCACATCATCTATGAGCAGACGGACCAAGGAAATCTTGATAATGTAGGCCCCTTTACTGTGCCCCAAGGCCATGTGTTTTTTATGGGCGACAATCGCGATAACTCCATCGATAGCCGCGCGGGCAATCAAGGCCCAGGCCTCGTCCCGCTAGATCACCTTATTGGGCGTGCGGATTCAATGATGTTCAGCTTTAAGCGCTGCCCCATCGAGGAAGGCCTCTATTGCCCTCCGCGCCGCTGGTTTAAAAAGTTATAATTGACCAAACGGACATTCCGCGAGTGTACTTAACAAAGCGGTTTTAGCCCGCTCAACTTTGTTTTTTATTATTGGCTAAAGCAAAAATCAAACCCGTCAGCGATAGTATTATACTAAATAGGGTCAGCCCCAAATAAAGGCCTAATACTCTATCGTCGCGATTTGGATCCATACCGTTCGAAATGTTACCCGCTAGCGACATCCATAACATTGCCAGGGTAAACCCCCAGCCAGCACACAGCAACTTTGGGCCCTGGTCTTTTTTTCTAAGTAGAGCAAATCCACCTAAAATTAGAAAAAACGCCGCAACATAATCAACTAACCAAAAAGGCCACCATTGCCATTGCCCCCAATTCACAAATGTCTCAAAACAGATTAAACCTATTCCATATATGAGAGCTAGATATGCGGAGATAGTCAACTTATTCATAATACGACACCCTATGACGAGTAGAAATATACACTTGGTAAGGTAAAATTGAAACAACGCGCTCGGCTTATTTTAGGTGCGGTTTAAGCCGCTTAAAAAAATCTGCTCCGCACGGCCGCCGCCATTATGTAATGTAACACATGATATTTTACTCTAACACAGTGTCCGTACTGACGACGTCTACATCATGCATTTGGTCCAGATAAGCTTCAAAATAGGGTTTATGGGACGCACCCACAATGGACAGCACGCGTCCGCCAGGCTTGGTCGTGGCCGCGTCCATGATTAGCGAGACCATGCGCAGGTTTCTAGCCTGCCAACCCATAGTGTATCTACGGCCATAGGCTTCTAGCTCGGCATCATTCATGGTCTTCTTCCAGTCGCAGCGCATTTGTTTGCCCTGATAGTCCTTGCTGTTCATGCGCCTATATGCGCCGATGAGATCCCCGCCGGTAACATCAGACCTAGGGTCATCAAAATGTGCTTTACAGATTTTGTCTTCCATTGCCCAAAGCTCTGAGACCCGCGCGCCATAGGCGTCTCTATCGCCATCTGCATAGAGATAAGACCCGTGGTCGTCAGCATAGAAAACACGTTCCAAACCGGCCCGCACCGCGAGCCTCGCGGCAATAGAATTACTCTCGTTCAGAGACTGGCTTTTGGCGTTAAGCATCTCTACGGATTTTGGGCCAAGACCGTCACTTGCGACGCGCTCTACACTGTCCAGCCGAAGCCACTGCACGAGCGCAGAATATGGTTCTTCGCCTGCGATAAAAGCCGCGGCAAGTGAACGCCGCTGCGCGGCTGTCGGCGCAGCGGGCCAATTCAGCAATGTCATGCGCGCTTTAAAACTTCCTTCGGATATGGATAAGCTGGACTCTTCACGATAAGGCGCGCCATCAAAACAATAGCCGTCCACATAACCGCCGTGTTCAAGCGGATAGGTACGAGCGCGGTTACATGTCTTACCAGACGATTCCTCAACAGTAATAACATCGGGTGCGTAGGCGTCTAGCCGCTTCAGAAGGGGCTCAAGATCGCCCATTGAAAGCGTGTCGCTATAATTAGAAAGATGGGTTGTACCTAAAATCATAATCTGTGTGGGAGGCACAGTTAATGCAGGATCGACGCCGCTGAAATTCAGCGAGTCCTGATTGCCACAAGACGCTAATGCTAACGCGGCTAACACGGCCGCTGATAAGGGTTTCAAGCCAAACCTAAATAATGATTTTTTCAACACAATCTCCCTTGCGAAAATGATTTTAAAGACGGCATTTCAAACAAGCTCGCCTAGTGAATCGTTACGCCTGACATGAAGCCTTTTGATTTTTGGACCTCTTTGGGATTGCCGTAGACATTCACCTCGCCAATGCCTCTGGAATTTATATCCACGGACTCCGACGCAAATAGGCTCACTTCACCAACACCTTTTAGATTCACCTTGGCGCTTTCACATTCCAGCCCGCGCACATCAATTTCGCCAACGCCGTGCATATGTGTTTCAAGATGGCCACATGTGCCTTTGACTTTAAACTCGCCGACGCCGCTGACATCAAGCGCAAAGTTCTCGCTATCCACGCCCATAATATCGCCCGTCCCTACGCCTTTAATATCTAGGCCATAAAGAGAAGGCAACGAAATATCGGTCCAAATGCCGTCGTGGTTTTTTAGCTTTTTCCTTCGGTTTTGATCCAGAATAAGCACGCCATTTTCGACATAAACCTTCATGCGTTCGACCTCTTTGGGTTTACCAGACGTGAAAACCTTATAGTCCTCACCCACCGTGACATTGAGATTGTAAACGCCGCGCACTTCAATCTCGTCAAAATCTTGAAGGTCGTGGGTTTGCTGAATGTCACCCTCTTTCGGGCCATGGCCGCCATCATGGGCATGCGAAAATGTGGCAAAAGTTAAGGCCGAAGCCGTTAGTAGTAAAGCAAGTGATGTGGCACGCATCG
>CAZFWZ010000122.1:0-5821 GCA_964522765.1 uncultured Caulobacterales bacterium
ATCTATATCTCAATCCAAAAGCGGACGGAGTATATGGGTATGAAAGGCCACGGCGGCATTTTGCAAGAGGCAACCCTCGGGGAAATGAAGGCCACGTTCAACGTCGATCAGGCGGGCGACTATGCGGTCTCCGTTTGGCATGATCTGAATGACGACGGAATTTTCTCAATGAACGAGAGCTATAAAATACTCGACGGCTGGGGGAATTCCGCGGAAGCGGAAGTTGAAGGCCGCCCGAGCTTTGATGACGTCAAAATCGCTGTGCCAGCTTACGGCGCAGATGTGACCGTGAAAATGAAATACCCCAATTAAAATATTTCAATTAACATACAGGCCCTGCCTTCACGGGCGGGGCCATTTACCCTTAACTTATCCCTATATTTGGAGAGAAGAATGTCAGCTTGGTTTTATCTTTCACTTGCGATTGTGTTTGAAGTCTCGGGCACGCTCCTGCTTAAATACTCAGACGGCTTTGAGAAAGTCGGTCTCGGTATGGCGTCTATTGCCTGTTACTCGGTTTGCTTCTGGTTGCTAGCGCCGGCCATCAAAGTTATTCCCGTTGGCGTGGCTTATGCGATATGGGCCGGCATGGGAATTCTGACCATTAGTATTTTATCTATCTTCTTGTTTGGCCAGAAACTCGGCGGGCCGCAATATGGTTTTATCGGATTAATTTTAATCGGCGCAGTAGGGCTGAACCTGACAACGCAGCATTAGTATTTGACTAGGCTCGCGGATGGGCCGCGCGGTGGACTTTCATAAGCGCGCTCGCGTCGACATCCGTATAGCGCTGTGTTGTCGATAGGCTTGCATGGCCAAGAAGCTGCTGTATCGTGCGAAGATCGCCCCCGCCCGCGAGAAGGTGCGTTGCAAAACTATGGCGGAGCGCATGAGGTGTCGCTGTTTCAGGCAGGCCAAGTGCGCTGCGCAGTTTTTGCATTTCCAGCTGAATGATACGCGGCGATAAAGCGCCGCCGCGCGCGCCGCGAAAGAGCGGCTCATCTGGCGCGGCACTGAAGGGATTGAGCTTGGCGTAGCGGGCGACCGTTTGGGCGACGACTGGCAATATGGGAACTAACCGGGACTTGCCGCCTTTACCTGTAATGATGAGTGCATCGCTTAGCGGAAGCTGCGAAGGGGTGAGCGAAAGCGCCTCGGATATTCGCAGCCCTGCGCCGTAAAGCAGCGTCATCACCGCCGTATTGCGCGCCTCTATCCACGGCGCGCTGGTCTCTAGGGTATCACCCGCCGTCATCGCGGCCGCGCCCGATATGGAGAGGGCTTTGGGTAAGGGCCGTTTGGCGCGCGGGCCTTTAATCAAGGCGAGCCCATCATTGCGTACGTCCCAGCGGCGCTCGATATAGCGAAAAAATGTGCGCAGGGCTGAGAGCTGTCTTGCGATAGAGCTGGCCGATAAAGGCGTGTCGCCTCGCCGCCGATGGGCGAGATAGGCCCGAAAATCTGTGGGCTTGAGGACAGCCAAAGTTTGAAGCGTGATATCGGCCTGCTGATACTCTGCCGTAAATCCAAGAAACGCAGATATATCGCGTTGATACGCTTCAATCGTTTTATCTGATAATCGCCGCTCACCAGAGAGGTGCGCGAGGAAAACCGCGAGCACTTCGGCGGCAGGTATTCTTTGCACGGCGATTTTTGGCTTAAGGGTCATGCGCCCATCATGGCGGGGCGGGGTTAATAATCCCTTTGCCGCATGTCTCTTTGTGCATTTCTCTTTGCGCATTTTTCTTTGCTCATGGGGCCAGCCCTCCCTATATAAAGTCCATGCTCGGCTCGCTTTATAATACTGACATTCTAACCCTTAGCGCGGGTCTCAAAAACACGCGGCTAAAAAGCCCTGATGCCAGCGTGCGTAAGGTGGCTAAGCTCTGCGGATCCTGGGTAGAGCTTGATATCAATATAGACGGGGATGTTGTCAGTGAATATGCTTTGCGCGTTCAGGCCTGCGCCCTCGGTCAAGCCAGCGCGGCAATCCTGCAAGAGGGCATTATAGGTGCGAAACTTGCGGATTTGAGCGGCGCGAGAAACGCGCTGCGCGCGATGCTGAAAGAAAACGGCGAGGCGCCAAAGGGGCGGTTTGAAAACCTAAAATTACTTGCGGGGGTGGCGGACTATCCGGCGCGCCACGGCTCGACGCTGCTGGCTTTTGACGCCGCAGTTGCCGCCGTAGATATGGCGCTCAACAAAAAATGAAAAGCCCGCTGACATATCTCGCCTTTGCGCTACTGAAGATTTATAAATACGGGATAAGTCCACTCCTCACCATCTTCGGCGTGACCTGCCGCCACACGCCGAGCTGCAGTGATTACTGCCGCGAGGGCATAGAGTGCCACGGGGTTTGGCGCGGCGGGTGGATGACTTTAGCGCGGCTCTCTCGCTGTCATCCAATAACATGGCTCGGCGGCACCTCTGGTATTGATAATGTTCCGCAAAAGGTGCAAAACGCGCCTTTCTGGGCGCCGTGGCGATATGGCCGATGGCGCGGAACACATATGGATTAAGTCATGGTGACACTTACATTTCCCGACGGCGCGGCACGTGACTACGACGAGGGTGTGACGGCGATGGAGGTCGCAAAGTCGATCTCTAAAGGTTTGGCGAAAAAAGTGCTTGCGGCTAAACTTGACGGAAAGCTTGTCGATGCGAGCTTGCCTATCAATGATAATGTCAAGATTGAGCTTGTCACAGCCAAAGATCCAGAAGGTCTGGAGCTTATTCGTCATGACGCCGCGCATGTTTTGGCTGAAGCTGTGCAGGAACTTTTTCCCGGTACGCAAGTCACAATTGGTCCCGTGATTGAAAACGGATTTTACTACGATTTTTACCGCGATGAGCCATTCTCAGTAGAAGATTTTGCGGCGATTGAAAAGAAGATGGGCTTTATCATTAACCGCAATGATAAATTTGAGCGCATTGTGATGGACCGAAATGAGGCCATTAAAACCTTCAAAGAGATGGGCGAAGATTTCAAAGCTGAACTTATTTCTGACTTGCCTGAAGACGAAGTCATTACGATTTATAAGCAGGGTAAATGGTTTGATTTGTGCCTCGGCCCGCATTTACCGAGTACAGGCAAGATAGGCAAAGCGTTTAAGCTGATGAAAGTCGCGGGCGCTTATTGGCGCGGCGATAGCGATAAGCAGCAGTTGCAACGTATTTACGGCACGGCTTGGGCCAGCCAAGAAGACCTTGATGCGCATTTGCATATGCTAGAAGAAGCCGAAGCGCGCGATCACCGCCGCCTTGGTAAGCAGCTTGAGCTCTTTCACATGCAGCCCGAAGCGCAAGGTATGGTATTCTGGCATGATAAAGGCGCAGAACTTTGGCGTGTCGTGGAGGATTATATACGCCGCCGTACACGCACTGCGGATTACCAAGAGGTGAAAACACCACTTCTGCTCAATAATAAACTTTGGCAGGAAAGTGGTCATTGGGATAAATTTCGCGAGAATATGTTTGTCTCTGAAGTCAGTCACGGCAGCCATGACGAAGTCCATGCGCTTAAGCCGATGAACTGCCCCGCCCATGTGCAAATCTTCAACCAAGGCATGAAAAGCTATCGCGACCTGCCGCTGCGGATGGCAGAGTTTGGCTGTTGTCACCGTAATGAGCCGACTGGCGCGCTGCACGGCATTATGCGCGTGCGCGGCTTCACTCAAGATGACGGACATATTTTTTGTTCTGAAGATCAAATTACAGATGAGACCAAAAGCTTCATCACCCTGCTTAAATCCGTCTATGAAGATTTTGGTTTTACCGATTTGAAGGTGAAATTTTCCGATCGTCCAGAAACGCGGGCAGGCACGGACGAAACGTGGGATAAATCCGAAGGCGCGCTGATGGCGGCTGTGAAAGCCGCGGGACTTGATGTTGAATTAAATCCGGGTGAGGGCGCGTTTTACGGCCCCAAGCTTGAATTTGTCTTGCGAGATGCCATTGGCCGTGATTGGCAATGCGGTACACTGCAAGTGGATTTCGTTGTGCCTGACCGCCTCAGCGCAAGCTATATTGGTGATGATGACCAGCGTCATGTACCTGTGATGTTACACCGCGCGATATTGGGGTCTATGGAGCGCTTTATCGGCATATTGATTGAAAACTATTCTGGCAAATTCCCGCTGTGGCTTTCGCCTGTACAGGTCGTGATTGCCACGATTACCTCAGAGGCCAATGACTATGCTCTGGAGGCCGCAGAGGCGCTTCGGGCGGCAGGGCTTCGGGTAGAACTTGATTTGCGCAATGAGAAAATCAATTACAAAATTCGCGAATTATCTGCCGATAAAAAAATACCCGTCATTGCTGTTGTGGGTATGAAAGAAGCAGAAGGCCGCAAGCTCGCTTTGCGCCGTCTAGGTTCGCAAGGCCAAACAATTCTGCCCCTTGATGAGGCCGCAGCCTCGCTATCGAAAGAAGCGCTCGCCCCTGATCAGCGCCGTAGCTAATCATGTATCTCGTGCCCCACATGACGGCACAAAAAGCGGAGCTGATTAATCGCCGCGCCGCCCTCGTGGTGCTCGGCTTATGCTTTGTTGCCGGACATGCGGGCGGGCTCGGCATTACGCCATTGGCCGCGATTGCGGGTATATTTGGTCTCGTTACCCATGACATGAGCGCGGCAAAAAGAAAGCTTTCACATATCTTTCAAGCCCAATGGGTGCTCGCTATGAGCTTATTTGTCGGCTGGGCAGTTATCAGCTCGCTCTGGTCGCCTTACGATGCGCGGGGAATAAACAATGCCGTAAAGCTCGCGATGGGCTTATTTTTATACGAGGCGGGACGCAGGGCGATTGTCCGCGCAAGCGAGGGGGCGCGCGTTAACCCCTTAAACGCAGGTCAAACATTATTTATCTATTTGCCCGTGATTGCAGCCGTAATCATGTGCCTTGATATCGCGAGCGGTTTTGGCCTCAGCTATGCGCTCGATCCGCCCAATGCCGGTGAGGATATAGAGAGACGCCGCGCAGATGCGATTATGAATACATCAAATGGCCTCGTCTTTTTAACGCTTATGAGCGTCCCTTCTGTCATTATAATGTTGTGGGCGAAGTACCGCGGCCCAATTATTGCTGTTTTATTACTGGCTCTCATTGTTATCAGCGCCGTGTTGGGAGGGCTCTATGTTGTGATTGCGGCTATAATTTTGTCTATTGCTGCCATGTTACTTGCCGCGTTTCACCCCAAAACTACACTCCTTACGCTCACGGCCATATCGATGATGTCTGTCGGCTTTGCGCCAATTGTGTCTGCGATTGCGATGACAAGCTCAGACAGCTTTCGCGCGTCTCTTCCTTTTTCTTGGGAGCATCGCCTCGTGACGTGGAGTTATGTGGGAGACCGCATTCGTGAACATCCGGTTATAGGCCACGGGTTTGATGCCTCACGTACCTTTGATGCGACCTTTAATACGCGCGGTTTTGATATGGCCGTGATCTCTCTCCACCCTCATAATGCAGGGCTTCAAATATGGCTTGAGACAGGCCTAATCGGCGCTATTTTAGCGTCCATATTGCTTTGGCTTATTGGTCAAGAGGCCATTAAATTTGCGCAGGGCGGACGGCCTCGCGCTATGGCTGCAGCGGGGTTGATTGCGCCGATTATCCTTATTTCCAGCGTGTCTTATGGTGTTTGGCAGGACTGGTGGTGGGCCAGCTTTTTCATATGCGCAGGTGTTTTGGCGCTCGTACCGCGCACAAAACCCCTGCAGTCTAATGTGTAAACTGTATCAAAACTGACGATTGTGTACGGTATAAATTATTGACAGCTATTGGTTTTTGGGACAAATCGGATGGGCTGATGTGAGGCA
>CAZFWZ010000123.1:0-5682 GCA_964522765.1 uncultured Caulobacterales bacterium
TTTCTCCCAATTGAAGTTCATTTTCTACGGCGCCGCGCCAATGCCGCTTCCATTACTCGAAAAATCCATAAATACTTTTGGATGTGGATTTGCCCAATTTTACGGAATGACAGAGACATCTGGAACAATTTGCGCACTCCCTCCCGAAGATCATGATATCAAGGGAAATGAACGCATGAGTTCTGTCGGTGCGGCCCTCCCTGACGTTTCAATAGAGATATGGGATGACAATGGGATGCAACTCCCTGCGGGCGAGATTGGAGAGATCGTGACGCGATCCACAATGAATATGAATGGCTATTGGAACTTACCGGAAGCTACAAGTACAACCCTCACGGATGCAGGCTGGTTACAGACCGGAGATATGGGATATCTTGATGCTGACGGCTATCTATTCTTAAAAGACCGAAAAAAGGATATGATTATTTCCGGCGGGGAAAATATTTACCCCAAGGAAGTAGAAGTCGTCTTGGTTACGCACCCCAATATTGCGGAAGCCGCCGTCATAGGCGTCCCTGATGAAAAATGGGGTGAAACCGTCAAGGCCTGTATAGTTCTCAAGCCCGGCGCAACCGCAACAGAAGGTGAAATCATAGATTGGACACGGGAACGTATTGCCAAATTTAAATGCCCAAAGTCAGTTGACTTCATGGATATCCTTCCGCGCAATCCATCGGGGAAAGTCCTCAAAAGGTCTTTGCGCGCGGCCCATGAGAAAGGTTAGCGGCTATGCCCCGTTTAAGTCAGAAAATTGCCATCATAACTGGCGCGGCAAAAGGGCTTGGAGAAGCGGAAGCTCGGCAATTTGCTAAAGAAGGCGCCCATGTCATCCTAACAGATGTCGACATCGAAAACGGTGAACGCATTGCTGCCGAGATAGGCAGACAAGCCCAATTTTATCAACATGATGTTCGTGACGAAGACCGTTGGAAAACGATCATAGCGAGCGTCTTAGAGACTCACGGAAAAATCGATATTCTTGTCAATAATGCCGGCGTTGTCGAAGCAGGTTCGATCGAAACCCAAACAGCAGAAGAGTTTCGTTTCGTTATGAATGTAAATGTAGAGGGCACTTTTTTTGGCTGCAAACATATTATGCCTGCGATGAGGAAAAACGGGGGCGGCTCTATTATCAATATGGCCTCAATCGCCTCGCTTCGCGGCGCGCCAAATGTCATTGCCTATAGCGCCGCCAAAGGCGCAATCGAGTCGTTGTCTCGCTCCGTCGCCGCCCACAGTGCAAATAATAAACTTGGTATTCGGTGTAACTCCGTTCACCCATCAGCGATCATGACACCCATGATAAGAAGCCTACCCGAAAAAATGGCTAAAGCCCGGAAACGCGAGACCACCTCTAATCAGGACATGTCAAAATCAGGAATTGTCGGTCAGCCGAATGACGTTGTGGGCGCTGTATTGTTTTTAGCGTCTGACGAGTCAAAATTCATCAGCGGAACACAAATCGTCATTGATAATGGCCTACTTTCTCTGACAGGCAACATGCCTGCAGGTTAGCAAACCCTATCTATCCAGTCAGGATGAATATCAGACGCTTCTGACGAAGTATTAATTTGTCCTAAGCCTCTAATGTATTATCCATCAGACATCATCTCGGCATAGGTCGGCAAGCGCCGTAAATGAGCGCCCCCACTAACTCTTATATTATCACCTGTAGCTACACAGTGATCGCTCGCAAGATAAAGCGCCGCGAAAGCAACATCATCCGCCGTAACCATACGTCCGAGAGGTGTTTCCTTCTCAAAGGCTTTTATCATAGATTGTGTTTGAAAAATTTTCTCAGTCATAGGCGTCTGAGTCAGGCTTGGCGAAAGAGAGTTTACACGAACACCTTGTGAGCCATATTCGACAGCCGCAACACGAACGATTTTATCTACAGCTGCTTTAGTTGCCGCATAAGCGCCCAAGCTCGGCCCAGTCAGTTCCGCTGTGACAGAAGACAATGTAATAATAGAACCGCCAGTCGGCATGGCTGCAGCGGCGTGCTTGATAAAAAGCGTTGGCCCAACCAATTGGACCTCGCACATATTTCTTAGGCTTTCCTGCGTCAACGCAGAGATAGGTTCAGGTCTGTTAATTCCCGCAGCATTTACGGCAATGTCTACCTTTCCATAAGTGTCTTTAGCTTTAGCGAAAAGGCCTTCAATATCTGCTTCGGATGTCACATCACAACTCTGCGCGGTTCCGCCAATGTCTTTCGCAAGAGATTTAAGCGGAGCCATTTTACGCCCGCTTACTGTCACGTTTGCGCCTTGCGAGGAAAACGCTCTAGCAATCGCTTCGCCGATCCCACCTTTGGAAGACGCCCCTAAAACAATGGCTGACTTATCTTTTAAATCGAACATCTAGCTGGCGCTCCTGCGAAGATTTAATGAGTTTATGTAATATATCTGACCTAAGGATATGGCGTTTATCTTAAAGAAAAGCATGCTCTAATATTTAATAGTTTCTCAGACATATAACAGCCCATCAATCACTGACTATTTTGAGAGGTCGACATCTTACCAATAAAGTGACCTAATATGCCACCAATCAGCTAGACAGGAAACATTATGTCCTTAACGCCAATAGAAATAACGAAAATTCGAGAGCTTATGGCTCAGCGCGATATTGTCGCGACGCTGTACCGGCTTGCCAGAGGCCTAGACCGACGCGATAAAGCCCTATTGTCATCTTGTTTTCATGAAGGCGCTACGGACGATCATGCTTTATTTAAGGGTGACGCTAAGGAATTTGTTGATTGGGTCTTAGATACGCTCAAAAATTATGAACGCACGCAGCACTTTATAACAAATATAAGCGTTGTTTTTGAAGGTAATAAAGCTTCGACGGAATGTTATTTTTATGCCCATCACGTCATGCCAAGTGAAGGCGGAAATAAAGATGTTATAGCTGCGGGTCGCTATCTCGACCGGTTTGAAAACCGCGACGGGGCATGGAAGATCATTCACCGCAAAGCTGTTTATGATTGGAGCCGTGTAGAGGAGAGCAAAAGCGGTTGGGAAAAACCCCCTGTTTCAGACATTTTGCCCCGAGGCAAACACGGTAGTGGCGATTTATCCTATGAGTTTTTGAAAGACCTTATTTAACGTTATCCTGACCCTAGGAATAAAAGTAGCTCTGACAGAACGAACATCATTCGTGTCGACTAATTTACGATTACCATCTGGCTTAATGTCCCATTTCATAGGGCGCGTTTCAGTACATTATCCATATCAATTTAAGTAAACTCCGTTCCAAGCGCGCCCCCCAATATTGCTAGTTACCACTTTCAGGCGTAAACTCTAAACAAGACGTCCGAAGAAGGAGAGAATATCGTGGATCTTGGCTTAAAAAATAAAAATGTCATTTTAACAGGCGGAAGCCGAGGTATCGGCCGCGCTGCATTGGAACACTTTGCCAAAGAAGGCGCAAATATCGCCTTCTTTTCTAGAAGCGCAGACCAAGTCAAAGCTGCAGCTGATGAATTAGCAGCCCATGGCGGCAAGGTTTTTGCGGAGAGTTTTGAGGTCACCGAAGACATGGATGCCTATGGCAAATGGCTTGAAAAGGCCGTCAAAGAACTTGGTGGCTGTGATATATTTGTCCATAATATTAGTGCCTCCGGTGCAGGCGCGACAGGTGATTGGGACAAAGTGTTCAATTTGGATATAAAATCAGCGGTTAAATCCGTAGAAATTCTACAGCCTCACCTCGAGAAATCAGACAGTGCCTCAATCGTGTTCATGGTGACGACAGCAGCAGTTGAAACCTTTTTTGTGCCGCAGGCCTATAACGCGCTTAAAGCCTCTCTCATCACTTACGGCAGCCAACTTTCACAAGCTTTGGGCCCAAAAGGCATCCGTGTAAACATGGTCTCTCCAGGTCCGATTGCCTTCCCAGGTGGGAACTGGTTCAACATTAAGGAAAATAAGCCAGAATTTTATGCGGCCACTGAAGCCAATATGGCTTTAGGCAGATTCGGCACGCCTGATGATGTCGCTCGGACCGTTGTATTCTTATCTAGCTCTGCATCGGAATATACCACGGGTACAAATGTCATTATTGATGGTGGCTACACGAAGCGTGTGCAGTTCTAAAGCGAGAGCCGAAATCTGGAGACTGGCTATTACGCCGCAGCGCAGATAAGCTAACATATGCATTTTCGTTCACAGCTCTTCGTACCCGGAAACCGTCCAGACCGTTTCGAAAAGGCCTGCAATTCCGGGGCAGACTTGATCTGTATTGACCTTGAGGACGCAGTCGGCCTCGGCGAGAAAGATCAGTCACGCCAAGACGTCCTCTCATGGCTCGCCAAAACTGACCATAAAAACGTCTCCTTACGCATCAATGCCCTTGATACGGAAGAGGGAGATAAAGACGTTGCCGCATTGAATAACTGCGGGCTGACATTGCCATTTTTGATGATACCCAAAGCCGCTTCGCGCTCTCAGCTCGACAAACTAGATGATAAATTACCGAACGTGCTCGGGACGTTTTTCGTGATCATAGAAAGCGCAAAAGGCCTTTTGAATTGCGAAGAGATTTTTTCAAACAAACGCGTGACGCTCGGTATGTATGGCCTCATTGATTTTGCAGCTGATATCAATTGTGCCCCATCATGGGAGGCGCATTTATATGCGCGCTCGAGGCTTGTAGTTGCAGCAGCAGCACATGACGTCTCTTTATTTGATGGGCCGCATGTAACTGTATCAGATTTGGATGACTGCGAAGCGACAACACGGCGTGCAAAATCTCTCGGCATTCACGCCCGATCAGCGATCCATCCCGCTCAAATCAAGCGTATTCATTCTGCTCTTGAGCCATCAGCATATGAAGTAGATGAGGCAAAACGCATCATGAACGCCTATCATGAAGCCAAGGGTAACGTGGTGCTGCTTGACGGTAAATTTGTTGAAGCGCCGGTGGTCAAAAAGGCCCAGCGGGTATTGGCTTTTTTCTCAAGGCAAAATGATAAGGTGCGTTGAATTCAATAAAATTAGAAACAGCCCGGAAACCAGCAACTCATTCAGTCTAATGAGAGATAACAACTGTTGTTTAAGTTCAATAGCTTATCCCATTTAGGGAAGTTCAAGACAACACCAGAAAGTCTCTAGCATCATTGATAATGATGATGTCGGGAGTTCAATTACCCCTCACCGCACCGGCTTTCTTCAACAAAATCAATAGGATATAGAATTTCTCTCAGGTCTTAAAACTAATGATTTTGAAAAAATAACCTATAATAAACCAACCAAAATAGACGGTCGTGTGTATATAACTTTCTTCGCCAAAGCGTGCACATTCTCCAATGAATGAGTTGGCTTATGTTTTCTTAGAACACCGTTCGGATGGCACCCAAAGAATGGCCGCGACGAGTAGCAATAACTGTGAAACATCAAATCCACTCATGTCACCAGACTCTATAACAACATAGATATTGGCTAATAGTATGCCAATTAAAATGCCTCTAATAGTAGTGTTCGGGTTTGATTTTATACTGGCTATTATTTTTTTCATAATACAGGGTCCTTTACGTTAATTTTAGAAATGGAATTTTTAAACTGAAGTGGAAAAACCACTTCAGTCCAAAAAGGACAGCCACACTCGCCAGCGGGTGTAGTGGAGGAACTAGGCCTTGGACGCCTGCGACATACCAAGGTACAAGAAGTAAACTAGCGAATA
>CAZFWZ010000124.1:0-5660 GCA_964522765.1 uncultured Caulobacterales bacterium
GATGTTGTGGAAAGCGCCGTTGTCACGACTCTTATCTTGCCGGGAATTGCGACGATTGATGAGCTTAAACGCGCCTATGATTTGGGCGTGCGCAGTGTTCGTGTTGCAACGCATTGCACCGAAGCAGATGTTTCGCGCCAGCATATTGAAATGGCCCGCAAACTGGGTATGGACACAATCGGGTTTCTGATGATGAGCCATATGGCCGAGCCGAAACATCTGGCGAGCCAAGCCAAGCTGATGGAAGATTATGGCGCAACGTGTATCTATGTGACCGACTCTGGCGGGGCGATGGATATGGATGGCTATGCGGCTCGCCTACAAGCCTATAATGATATTCTAAAGCCAGAAACCGAACGCGGTGTCCACGCGCATCACAATCTGGCGCTAGGAGTCGCAAACTCGATTGTCGGTGTGCAAAATGGGGCGCGGCGTGTGGATGCGTCCTTGGCCGCTATGGGAGCGGGGGCAGGCAATGCACCGCTTGAGGTCTTTATTGCCGCCATTGATAAAAAAGGCTGGAACCATGGCTGTGATGTTTACAAGCTAATGGACGCCGCAGAAGAATTGGTGCGTCCGCTGCAAGACCGGCCTGTAAGAGTGGACCGGGAAACCTTGTCACTTGGCTATGCTGGCGTTTATTCCAGTTTCCTGCGCCATGCCGAGAAAGCCGCCAAAGATTATGATATGGATACGCGCGAGATATTGGTTGAACTGGGCCGCCGCCGTATGGTTGGCGGACAAGAAGATATGATTGTAGATGTTGCCCTAGATTTAAAAAAAGAGCATTTGAAAAGCGCAAAAGGGAGTTAGTCATGGGTGTTGCGAACTTAGGTTATGTTATTCTGGAAATGCAGGACCCTGCAGGCTGGGCGAAATTTGCTAAATCTGTGCTGGGTTTTGGCACGGCTAAATCATTTGGCGCGAAAGGCGCGAAATATCTACGTATGGATAGTGCGCCCTTCCGCTACATGATTCGCAAAGGTGAGGGGGACCGCTTTGTGGCAGGGGGCTATCAGATGTCATCTAAAAAAGCCTTTGAAGACCAAATTAAATTACTTGAGAAAAAGAAAGTCGCCGTCACGCGCGGTTCAGATAAAGACGCCAAGCATCGCGCGGTGAAAGCTGTCGCGAGTTTTCATGATCCTTCTGGTAATCAGGTCGAAATCTTCTATGGCCGCGCAAAAGGCGATTCCTTCACGCCGGGGCACGGCATTAAATCCTTTAAGACAGGCAAGATGGGTCTGGGTCATATGGTATTGCCCGCGCCTGAGAATAAGAAAACGATAGATTTCTACCGTAAAATGATGGGTTTCGGGGTGTCAGATGACTTAACGCTCCCTGCTTTCGCGCCGGGTATGCCCAAGCAGCGGATTTATTTCATGCATGCGGATAATCCGCGTCACCATACGCTTGGGCTATATAACTTCCCGAACCCTACGGGCGTTATTCATTTAATGGCTGAAATGAATACAATTGATGAAGTTGGTATGTGTATGGACCGCGTGAAAGAGGCGGGACTTCATATCTTTGCTTCGCTAGGGCGGCACGCCAATGACGAAATGATTAGTTTCTATTTCTTCGCGCCGGGCGGTATTGGATTTGAAGTTGGTTATGAAGGTAAACAGATTAAAGACTGGTCTAAGTTTAAGCCCACTAAATCTAAAATTGGAGACCTTTGGGGGCATGAATATGACTTCCCAGTCGTTGGATAATATATGAGCGCATCTGGTTTAGATAAACGTATGAATATGGCAGATATTGTCGGGCAATTAGAGTCCGGCATGACCATCGGCATTGGCGGCTGGGGGGCGCGGCAAAAACCTATGGCACTTATCCGCGAAATTGTGAAATCCGACCTAAAGGATTTGACGATTGTGTCCTATGGCGGCTGCGATGTTGGGATGCTCGCGAGTGCGCGTAAAATTAAAAAACTGATCTTTAGTTTCGTCTCGCTCGACGCCATCCCTCTCGAAGCTCATTTTCGCCGTGCCCGTTCAGCAGGCGAGTTTGAGGTTATGGAAATTGATGAAGGCATGTTTCAGCTTGGTCTCAAAGCTGCGGCTCAGAACCTTGATTTTCTGCCTTGTGTGGCGGGGCTGGGCACGGATGTGATGACTTATAACCCCGATATCAAAACTATTAAAAGCCCCTATAGCGATGATCATTATGTCGCCATGCCCGCGCTTCATCTCGACGTTGCGCTTTGTCATGTGAGTGAAGCGGATCAGCGAGGAAATAGCTGGATAGGCGGGCCGGATATGTTTTTTGATGAGTGGTTCTGCCGCGCGGCGAAGACGGCTTATTTAACCTGTGAGCGTATAGTCGACACAAGCGCCTTTAATGACGATCATAAAATCCTGCGCATGCCGATTGAGCGCAACTTAGTGGCGGGTATGGCCGAAGCTCCCTTTGGTGCACATCCAACGTCTTGCGGCCCTGATTACGGTTTCGATGTGGCGCATTTGAAAGCTTATTCTGCAACCGCGAAAGAGAACTGGAAGAGCTATGTCTCTGAGTTTGTCGAGGCGGATGATTATGTCAAAGCTGTAGGCGGCTCAGAACATATTCGCAGCCTTCCACTGCCGGCGTTTTAGGAGAGGGTATAATGAGCACTGATTATACGCTTGCTGAACTCGCAATCGTCGCGGCCTCTGAGATTTTTCGCGATGAAACGCCCGAGGTCTTTGCTACCCTTATCGGAACTCTGCCCAAACTTGCAGGCTATGTCGCGCGCGAAACCTTTCTGCCCGGCATGATGATGAGTGATGGCATTTATTATCTTGCGGCAGAACCTGTTCCTGTGGGGCCGCGCGGTGACTTTCCTATCCAAAAGGAAGGCCGCATTGGATATGAACGTGTTTTCACAGTTATCGCAAAAGGTAATCGCCATGCTTTTGTCGGGCCTGTCCAAGTCGACAAATATGGGCAGATGAATTTGTCTTGTATCGGGGATTATGCCGCGCCGAAAGTTACCATGCTTGGTGTGCGGGGCTTGCCAGGTAATACGGTCAATAATCGCACCTCTATGTTCTTCGCTAATCACAATAAACGGGCGCTGGTTGAAGGCGAAGTCGATATGGTCAGCGGGGCGGGTTATAATCCCTCGCGATATCCTAATAGCCAATATCCGCGCGGGTTAGACCATCGCCAGATTATCACTAATCTTTGTGTGCTAGACTTTGAAGGTGAGAACCACGCCATTCGTGTGCGGTCTTTGCATCCGGGTGTGAGTTTTGAAAAGGTGCAGGATAATACGGGATTTGACCTTGTGCGGCCTGATGATATTCCTGTCACAGCGGGCCCGACACAGGCGCAATTGGATATTATTTCGAAATATGATCCGAAAAATATGAGAGCCTATATCTTCAAAGATAACCCGCCCGGAGTACGCGCATCATGAGCAATGAAACGGTCCCAAAAGTCGAAGCCGACATAGTCTATGAAGAAGAACACCCCGTTCTTTATAAAGCTAATGATGGCATTGCCTATCTAACGCTTAACCGCGTGAAATATCACAATAGCCAAAATGCACAGATGCTCTACGCGCTAGATGATGCCTTTTTTAAAGCAACAGGGGATGATGATGTAAAAGTCATCGTGTTACGCGCGAATGGTAAGCATTTCTCTGCAGGCCATGATATTGGCACGCCGGGCCGGGATTTTCATCAAGGGCGCGAAGACCGCCGCTCTATGAATTATAATCACGATAATAAACCGGGTGCAGAGAAAGCCTATGTGCGCGAGCAAGAAGTCTATCTTGAATTTTGCCGCCGTTGGCGTGCAGTCCCTAAGCCTACCATTGCCCAAGTGCATAAGGGCTGTATTGCGGGCGGATTGATGCTCGCCTGGGTATGCGATCTCATCATCGCTTCGGATGACGCTTTTTTCCAAGACCCTGTGGTGCAAATGGGCTTTCCGGGCGTTGAATATTTTGCCCATCCATTTGAGCTGAATGTCCGCCAAGCTAAAGAGTTTTTACTTCTTGGCGAGCGCTGGTCAGCGGAACGTGTTTTAGCAGCAGGGATGATAAATAAGGTCGTGCCGCGCGAAGACCTTGAAAGCGCGGTGCAGGTTTGGGCTGAAAAGCTTGTGACCCAACCGCGTCTGGCGATGGCCCTCACCAAGCAAGCTTGTAATCAGATTGAGGATTTACAAGGTAAGCGTAGCGGTATGGATATGGTCTATGGCTATCATCATTTTGCTCATGCCAATAATAGCCTAGTTAAAGGGGATTACATTGCTGGTTTTGACGGTAAGAAAATGGCCGAAGCCAATAAGAAAAAAGAGGGGTGAATGCACGCAGCCCTCAACACACCTCTGACCGCCGCATTAGGGTGTGACTATCCTGTTATTCAAACGGCGATGGGTTGGGTGTCGACATCAGATCTTGTCACGGCCAGCATTAAGGCGGGCGCATTTGGGTTTCTCGCGGCGGCAGTTATGTCGCCCGATGAGTGCGAAGCCGAAATTAAACTGATTAAGTCCAAAACGGATAAACCCTTTGGTGTCAACATCCATGCATTCCAGCAAGATATTGATAAGATTATAGATATTTGTATTGATTATGATATTGCGGCTCTATCTTATGGGCGTGGTCCTTCGCCTAAAATCGTAGAGAAAGTCAAAGCGGCTGGCCTGAAGTGTGTTCCGACTATTGGGGCGTCTAAACATGCCTCCAAAGCCGTGAAGATGGGCGCGGATATTCTCGTCTGCCAAGGCCAAGAAGGCGGAGGTCATACAGGAGCAACTCCGACATGGCTTTTACTGGCGCAAGTTATTGACCAAAACCTCGGCGTTCCCGTCGTGGCGTGCGGCGGTTTTAAAGACGGGCGCGGCCTAGCGGCAGCGCTGACATTTGGCGCAGATGGTATCGCCATGGGAACGCGTTTTATGATGAGCGCGGATAGCCCGACACCTGATGCAACCAAGGCGGAATATCTAAAATCAGATGTGCTTAAAATTCCGGTGTCCACAAAACTCGATGGCCTCCCTCAGCGCATGGTTTTGAACGAGACTTTGGAAGACCTCGAAAAGTCTTCCAAACTAGGCATGCTCATGCGCGCTATGCAAAACGGGATGAAATATAAATCCCAGACGGGGATGAGTATGAGGCAAACGATTAAAACCGCATGGGGTATGGCAAGCAAAACCGATATGACCCTTGGCCAAACGATGATGGCAGGAAATGCGCCAATGATTATTCAAAAGGCGATGGTTGAAGGCAAACCTGATGAAGGGGTGCTACCGAGCGGGCAGATTGCTGGCCTCATTGATGACTTGCCAAGCTGCGCGCAAATTATCTCTAAAATTGTGAGCGAAGCTGAAACTAGCCTAAAGAGAGTAGGGGCGTAATATGCCGATACATCAAAATATAAAAGACGGTATCGCCGAAGTGATTTTCGACTTCCCGCCTGTAAACGCCTTTAACGGCGAGACGTGGAATGAAATCCCGAAGGTCATTAGCGAACTCGGTCAGCGCCAAGACGTCAAAGTCATACTGATACGTTCGGAAGGTAAAGGCTTTTGTGCAGGCGTTGATATCAAAGAATTGGCGCATGACGGATCCGCCATTGTCGGCGTTAATAAGGGGAATTACCTGACGGGCGAAGCCATTCATCACTGCGAAATCCCTGTCATTGTAGCCGCGCATAAATTCA
>CAZFWZ010000125.1:0-5435 GCA_964522765.1 uncultured Caulobacterales bacterium
TATTGGCGCGCAAGCCGTCTCTACCCTTGGGATGATTAGTCCCATTTTCACCATCATCGCAGCCGTCTATCTCCTCAAAGAGCCGTTTGGAATCGTTGACGCGATTGGTACGGCTATGACGGTATTGGGCATTGGGCTCTATACTTGGTTTGATAAAAAAGCGGCCTAACCATGATGCAAAGACGGTTTTTTAAATGGCTCACGCGAGCGCACAGATACTTAGGGCTGGTTTTAGGAATTCAAATTCTAATCTGGTTCGGCTCTGGTTTTTTCATGAGCTTTTTCGATATAGAAAATGTGCGCGGAGAGCATATAGCGCAAAAGGCCAAATTTGAGCTTAACCGTCCTGATGTCATTCCCATGGCTGATTTGCCTATCGGAAAAGTCGAAGCGGTTGAATTGCTCAGCGCTGTAGGAACCCCTGTTTACAAAATTACGGTTGGCAAGCCGCACTATTTTAATGCGCGGCTGGGTACGCGCTGGGGCGGCATTGACGAGACGGCCGCGCTGCGGGCGGCTAAAGTATTTTATAAAGGCGAGGCGCCTGAGCCATCCGTGACAAAACTGACTACCGCGCCGATTGAATATCGTGGCCCGCTTCCTGTTTGGCAGGTTCGCTATGAGGATAGGCCTAAGACACGGCTCTATCTGGATGCCAATACGGGCGAATTAAAAGCCGTTAGGACGCGTCTTTGGCGGGTTTTTGACTTTATGTGGATGCTCCACATCATGGATTATGACGGCCGTGACGATATCAATAATTGGTGGCTTTGGCTCTGTGCGGGCGCGGCAAGTCTGTTCGCTTTGAGTGGTATTCTACTTGTAGTCCATCGAATCTTGTTAAATCCAAGGCGTTCAAGAGTTTAATTCTTGAGCATTGTTCGAATCTCCCATTAATGTATCATTAACTAATTGATTCGTGTGCATAGCAGGTTGAGTGGGGACCTAAGCACTTTGGGGACTGAAAATGAGATTTTTCAAGCGCGATAAGGCAGAATTGCCAGCGCCTTCGGGGGATAAGGAGGTGCTAAAGCCTATTTATCAGCCTGCGGATGAAAAAATTGTAGAAAAATCAGCGCACCCTAATGAAATCGATACAGCCAAAGGGGCTGTTGACCAAATTGTCGCTGAACTCAAAATTAATTCCGATCAGCAACAAGTCGCGGCCAAACGCATTGTAGGGCTTGGCATGACCATTTCCAAGATGGAAGCGGGCTTGCGGCATATGGGGCGTCTGGAAACACAATACGCGAAGCTGGAAAACGAACTTAGCGGCCTGCAGAAACGCTACACACAGAAAGAGAACTGGGCGAGTGAGCAAGAAAGAAAACTGCTTTCGCTCGAGAAGCTGCATCAAGAGCTTCGGCAAGAATTAGAACTTGCCCAAGGCGAGCTTCATCTACGGGTTGACCGAGAAACCCAAAATGTTGAAACGCTCGGCGCACAATCGGTGAAAATTGAGGGGCTGAACGCTCTGGTGGCTGAGCGCGATGACCGCATTAACACATTGTCGATGGTCAATACGAATTTGCAAGATGATGTTAGTGCGCAAAGTGTAACTCTATCGAAGCAATCCACACGTCTTCTGGAGCTGACGAAATCGATAGAAATAATCTCCGCACAGCTTGATAAAAAGACCAAAGATAATGATCAAATCATGCATGACTTGTCGGGATTGCGGCTAGATCACAATGAACTAAAGTCTCAATATTTTGAAAAAGTCGCGGCTTTAGAGCATGCGGAATATGATATAAAAACACAGCGTACAGTTCTGGATGAAGGTTTAAAACGCCGCGATGAGGAAGTTTATGGGCTTAAGACACGGATTGAGCAGCTAAATGCACAGCTTCGCATCAAGGATAATACATCAGGTCATCTAGACGAAGAAATAGTGTCCCTACGCGCCTCAATTGACGGCGAACGCGCGCGGACTGAGCGCAGTCAAGCTCGGCTACGCGAGAAAACAGAAGAAGCGAGTAAAGCGGCGGCGGCTTTGGTCAGTACAAAAGCTGATTATGATGCCATGGCGGCAAAATTTGAAAAACTAATGCATGACTTGGATGCGGTGAGGCGCATAAACCATATCCAAAAACAAAAGCTGGAACGTTACGCGTCTATTGCCGCGCTTAACGCGACTGTCTCGGAAACGCCGACACCCAGTAGCGGTCTTCGAGGTGGTACGGGCGGACGAGATAGTTATTTGTCTGACTATGAGACGCCGGCTATGAGTAAAAAATCGCCGTCAAATGCCGATCTGCCAGAAGACGGTATCAGGGATATCCCCGGACGTAAAAAGATATAATCCACTTTAAATATAAGACAAAAAAAGAGCGCCTCTGAAGCGCTCTTTTTGTTTAGGGGGCTTTTGATTAGATGGTTTGTCCTGTTTTTTCCCAGTCCTTCATAAACGCGGCGAGACCTTTATCCGTTAGGACGTGATCAGATAGCTTGCGGATAACGTCCGGCGGGGAGGTAATCACGTCGGCCCCAATAAGCGCGCAATCTTTGATGTGACCGACGCTGCGGATTGAAGCGGCAAGAATTTCAGTCTCAAAACCATAATTGTCATAAATCGTGCGGATGTCTTCAATCAATTCGAGGCCATCAAGGCTGATATCATCAAGGCGGCCAATGAAGGGCGAGATAAATGACGCTCCGCATTTCGCGGCGAGCAAGGCTTGGTTCGCAGAAAAACAAAGCGTGACATTCGTTTGTGTGCCTTCACCTGACAGCACTTTACAGGCAGCAAGACCGTCCATCGTCAGCGGGAGCTTCACGCAGACATTATCCGCGATTTTGCGAAGGATGCGGGCTTCGTCGAGCATTTTGTCTTTTTCCAGTGATACGACTTCGGCGCTGACGGGGCCTTCGACCATTTTGCAAATGTCTTTAATTACGGTTTTAAAATCGCGGCCCGATTTGGCTATAATGGACGGATTAGTTGTGACGCCATCAACAAGGCCGATATCATTTAGCATGGCGATTTGGTCGAGGTCGGCGCTATCAACAAAAAACTTCATGGGAGTCTCCATCTGGGGGCACTTAAGGGTGCGGGAATCTTCCCCGTTCTGCTAACATAAACTTATGCCTGCGCAAATCGCTCAAATCCTTTTTCCTGTGAACGTCCCCGAAGCGTTCGATTATGCCGTGCCGCCTGGCATGAACGTGCGGTCGGGGGATTTTGTTTATGCCCCGATTGGTAAGCAGATGAAGCTTGGCGTGGTCATGGGGCTTGGCGAGGATAAGGGGGAGCGCGCAGTTAAAGATATTGCCCAAGTCAAAGCCACCACGCCGCTGCCTGTCGCCATGCTTAAATTCATTCAATGGACTGCGAGTTATAACTGTGTCTCGCCCGGTCTTGTGCTGCGCATGGTGGTAAGAAGTTATAAGGCGCTGGAGCCGAGCGAGGTCGTCTCGCAATTTCTGCCCTCGGGTCAGCCGTTTAAAATCACCCCTGCGCGGCAAGCCATCCTCGATAAAGGCGGGCCATTTCCTGCACGCGCCTCTGAAATCGCGGAGCGGGCTGGGATTAGCGCTGGCGTCGTCCGCGGCATGGAGAGGGCTGGCGGGCTTACCGCGTTACAGCTTCCCGTAGATGCGCCCTTTGGTGAACCAGAACCCGACTTTGGCGGCCTTCCGCTCTCGGACGCGCAGAGAGCGGCAGGCCGCGAAATTGCAGCCCAAGTGGCGACCCGTGATTTTTCTGTCAGCCTGCTTGATGGGGTGACGGGCTCGGGCAAAACGGAAGTTTATTTTGAAGGCGTGGCAGAAGCGCTGAGGCCAAGTCAGGGGGGACAAGGCGGGCAATGCCTTATCCTCGTGCCTGAAATCGCGCTCACCCAAGCGGGTATGTCGCGTTTTGAAGCCCGCTTTGGCGCGGCGCCTGCACCGTGGCATAGCGCTTTGGGGGATGCGGCGCGCCGCCGGACTTGGCGCGAAGTGGCGCAAGGGCGAGCCAAGCTTGTCGTTGGCGCGCGTTCAGCGCTTTATCTGCCGTTTCCAGATCTGCGCCTTATTGTGGTCGATGAGGAACATGACACAAGCTATAAGCAGGAAGAAGGCGTAATATATAATGCGCGCGATATGTCGATTGTGCGCGGAAAAATCGCGAGGCATGCTGTTGTGCTAGCGTCTGCTACGCCGTCATTAGAATCTCTCGTGAATGCGCGTTCTGGTCGCTACGCCCATATTGTGCTCCCCGAACGGCCGGGCTCTATCACGCTCCCCGATATTGATTTGGTCGACCTTAAAGAGACGCCGCCCGCTAAAGGTGACTTTCTCTCTCAGCCCCTAATTGAGGCCACGCGCACAGTTTTAGCCGCAGGTGACCAGGCTATGCTCTATCTTAACCGCCGAGGTTATGCGCCGCTGATTATCTGTTCGGCTTGCGGTGAGAAACTCAAAAGCCCTGACACTGATAGCTGGCTGGTGGCGCATCGCCGTACGGGCCGCGCCATGTGCCATATGACAGGCTTTTCTATGCCCATGCCGACAGCGTGTCCGCAATGTAAAACCGACGATAGCCTGACCTCTGTGGGGCCGGGTGTAGAGCGCGTGGCCGAAGAAGCCGCGCGTCATTTCCCTGATGCCAAGATTGAAATATTCAGCTCTGACACGGCAGGTAATCCCGCCGAGATTGCGGCGCGCATGGCCCGCATGGAAAACGGCGAGATTGATATTTTAATCGGCACGCAAATGGTCGTGAAAGGGCATAACTTCCCGCATCTCACATTTGTCGGCGTGGTGGACGGCGACCTTGGCCTGTCGGGCGGGGACCCGCGCGCGGGCGAGCGGACGTATCAGACATTGGTACAAGTTGCAGGACGGGCAGGGCGCGCGCAAAAACCGGGGCATGCACTAATCCAAACGCACCAGCCAGATCATGAAGCGTTAGTTGCGCTGGCGGCAGGGGACCGAGAACGGTTTATTTCAGCAGAGCTTGCAAGCCGCGACATGCTAGGCCTTCCGCCTTATGGCAAGCTGGCGGCGGTCATCGTGAGTGGATTGGGAGAGAAAGAGACGGAGGCGCTAGCGAAAAAATTCGTAAGTCTCGCCCCGCGAGCAGACGGCATTGATATCCTTGGCCCTAGCGAGCCGCCCATTGGACGGCTGCGCGGGCTGTTTCGCCGCCGCATCCTCGTGCAGGCCGAAGCCAGCGTGAATCTCTCCAAATATATGTCCGTTTGGCGTAAGAAAATCCGCGTGCCGAGCCGCTATAAACTCCACATCGATATCGACCCGCAAAGTTTTATGTAAAGCTAAAAAATACAGAAAGGCCGCCCTTTAAATGTTTAAGGGGCGGCCTTTTTGCTATTGTTATATTTGTAGTCTTAGCGCGTCAGCCTGACGTTTGCTGTCGACAAATTCTCCCCAATATGTTCAAAGCTTGCAATCAATGCATCATTATCACCTGCCTCATAAGCATGGGCGGGTGT
>CAZFWZ010000126.1:0-5419 GCA_964522765.1 uncultured Caulobacterales bacterium
CAAGGGCCAGCCCGCCAAAGCCTGCGCCAACAACTATGGCCGTGGGTTTTTCGCCCGATGTCGTTTCGGGTTTGGTAGCAAGCTGAACATTCATTCTCAGGGCTCTTTTTGGGCGCGCTCACGCGCTATAAATGCGGCCTCATTGACGTTACCGAGAGCCTTATGGATAGGTACGGGTGGTTTGCCAACAAGGATGCGAAGTTTATCCCATTTGGATAAATGTTCGAAATAAAACCGCTGAATGAGACCTTCGGAGAAGCCGTAAAAGCGTTGCAAAACTTTATAACGCTGCTCAGGTTTGGCGGCGCGAAACAACATTCGGTTTAACAGGCGCAGAAATTTCTCTTCGGCATGAAGGTCATATTCATGCTGATCCATCTCCGCGATCGCCAGATCAAGTCCGCCGCCAGCTTCTTTGATAAGGTCACCAATGAGCCAAGCGCATTTAAACGCCTGCGGGAAACTATACCCTGTAACCGCGTGATAATACCCACCGCGAATACCAAGCGGCGTTGCGCGTCCCGCCTCATGAGAGAATACATCAAAGCGAGACCCATCCGCCGCGAGTTTAATCGGCAAAACACCTTTCTCTTGGCGGATCAACGTATGGTCACTCCAACCATTCGCAGTGATATAATCGTCCACGCGCGCGGCGATTTCGTTCTCCGATAACTCTGGTCCATCAGTATAATACGTATCCTCAACAAGAACGTCATGCTCCGAAAACGGCAAACAGTAGACAAAACGATAGCCGCCAAGCTGCGGCACAGTTGCGTCCATAATGATTGGATGTTTAAGCCCATGCGGTTTATTAGTGCGAATGGTTCGCCCGACAAATTTTTGATACCCAAGAAACACATCATCGCGCGGCTCAAACCCGCGTGCATCAAGCACCCACGGCGTCTCTATGACTTCGCCCGTTTCCAGCGTAACAGTCGTACTCGTTAAGGTTTTAACAGCAGTATTTAACTGCACGGTTAACCGTCTCTCCTCTATGAATGGCTGCACACAAGCCCGCAGCGTATCTGAGTTCCCAGTACAATAGGGAATGTCCAATGTGCGGTTTCGTTTCGGAAATTTGACCTCATATCGCGGCCAACTATGCGCGACGAATGGGGCGACGAAATCCTGAAGATCCTCCCGAATATCGGAGCGGTTAAACGACCATGTATGGTCGCCGCCAATGCGGTCACTGCTTTCAATAATAGAGATACGTAATTCAGGGTTTACCGAAAGTGCATACCAAGCTGTTAGTAAGCCTGACAGGCCTGCTCCGACGATGATAAAGTCTGACGAATCTTGTTTCATATATCATTCTTAAAGCAACACTTTAGAGAATCAACGCGCTATTAAAACGCCCTTGCAAGTGAGTGCTGCGCCTTAAGCACAGGTTCTAATTGTGAAGCCAGATCAACACAAGACAAGCGTGTCATTTAATTGGCTACGGCAATGGGTTTAAAAAATATTTACGATATTAACGCGGAATAACTCCCCAAAAACAAATTCCTCTGCCATAGATACAGAGTCCTCGGTTTTCGTGGACACGGCGGGCTGATTTGTTGCCCCACATCGACAAATTAGTCCGCCACCAACTCTAATTGATATTAATTGATATTTTCAGGCGCCTAAGTGTCTGGAACGTAATTTTCATCGTGTTTGGCGAGAACTTGACTGGCTTCCACTTGGGCTGCGCCCGACTGCGTACCGACCACGACAATGCCTTGACCTTCACGAAACAGATCAGGCAATGCCCCTTTGTAAACTACTGTCACGACGCCTTTCGCGTCTCCTTCAAAATCACGCAAGTCAAATGCTGTTCTAAGGTCGCCGCCTGCCCGCACGCTGCCTTCTACGACGATACCGCCAACACGTATGCGCGGCGTTTCAGAGATAAAGCCAGCGACGGACACTTCGCTAGGATCGTAAAAAAACTGTGTGTTTTGGCGTAATGCTGTGGAGAGGAGCCATGCCCCGACGGCCATACCAGCTGCACAAAACGCAACAATACCCAAACGTCGATTTCGGTGCTTCGGAGCCATAGCCTCTTTTATCTTTAAGGATTAAATTTTCAAGGCGGCAATTTGGCCGTTTTGCAGAGGCGCGGCGCGTGTTAGAGACATGCATGGCCGTCCAAGACAAATCTCAGCTCCCGCCAAAAAAAGGGCTACCGCCCCGCTCCCATGAGCTGACGCTAAGCTCAATCGCTTTATCGCGCGGCGGTCATCCGCTTTTTGCAAGCCTGAGCCTATCCGTGGTTACGGGCGACCTTCTGTGGATAGGCGGTGATAATGGGATAGGTAAATCTTCACTCCTGCGTCTTATGACGGGGCTATCGCGCGCCGATACAGGCCAGATATCTTGGTCGCGAAACAGCATATCTTGCGCCGCAAATGATCTTATCGCCTATCAAGGACATCAAGACGCGTTTAAACCAAACCTTACAGTCCAGGAGGCTCTTCTGTTTTGGGCAGATGTCATGGATATTCCCGCTAACATCCCTGCTTTGCTATCAACAGTAGGGCTCTCGGCCCGCGCCCACCTTCCTTGCGGACATCTTTCAGCAGGACAAAAACGCCGGTTATCTTTGGCGCGCCTAATCCTATCGCAAAAACCTATTTGGATTATGGATGAACCCACCGCTGCGATGGACGCGGGAGGCGTTGAGCTTATCCACGGCTTGATCTCCGCTCATCTCTCACGCGGCGGCAGCGCCGTTATTGCCTCTCACCACGCGCCTCGTATAACAGGCGTGAGAACCCGGCAGCTCATTTTAAAGGCCGCGAGTTAATGGGCGCGCTGATAAAACGCGACATAGTGCTAGCGTGGCGTAGCGGCGGCGCTTGGCTGCTTGGCGTGATATTCTTTGCGCTTTTCATTACCTTTTGCGTTATCGCCGCAGGCGGTGACCGCGAGCAGCTAGACACTTTTGGCCCAGCTTATATTTGGCTCGCGCTTCTATTTGCGACGTTGCTTTCATTTGGCGATATATTTAGCGATGACCTTAATGACGGTACACTCGAGCAGCTCTTGCTCTCTGGGCTGTCGCCTCTTACGGTCATAGCCGCGAAATGGGCCGCCTTCATTGCGCTCTCTATTGGGCCCGTGTTTATTCTTCTGCCCGTTGTTGGGATTATGCTGGGACTTTCCCTGCCGCGTATCTCTGGACTCGCACTGTCTGTTGCTTTCGCGGCCCCTGCCTTAGCCGCTTACGGCGTTATGGCCGGTGCACTTATGTCGCGGCGGGGTAAGGGCGGCTTTCTGATTATCCTTATTTCCGCGCCGTTCCTTGTACCTGTTTTGATATTTGGACTCGCGGCAGTGGACAGCTATACGCGCTTTGGGATATCAGCCTATGAATTTCGCGCACTTGGAGGTCTTAGCCTCATCGCTATGGCTGTTGGATTACCAGCCGCAAGTGCGGCTTTAACGGCAAATATAGAGTAAATCATGATTTCCTATCTCGCCAATCCCGCCCGTTTTGAACGTTTTGCCAAATATGCCTCGCCGTTTTTTGGGTCGCTAGCGATTATCACCCTTGTTGTCGGCCTCTATTATGCTCTTATCAAAAGCCCGCCTGAGAAATATCAAGGTGAAGCGGCGCGTATCATGTATGTCCACGTCCCAGCCGCATGGTGCGCAATGATGGCCTACACCTCCCTTGCAGCCGCTAGCCTTGTCAGCTTTGTCTGGCGTCATCCACTCGCCGATAGCGCCGCGAAATCTTTTGCGCTTCCCGGAGCCGCTTTCACAGCCCTCGCGCTCGCGACGGGCAGTCTTTGGGGAAAGCCGATTTGGAACACGTGGTGGGAATGGGATGGACGCATGACATCTGTACTCGTGCTGCTGTTTATCTACCTTGCTTATATGGCACTTTGGGCCGTCATCGAAGACAAGAAACGCGCCGCGCGGCTTGCCAGTATTTTTGCCATGGTGGGATTTATCAACATCCCGATTATCAAATATTCCGTTGAATGGTGGAATAGCCTTCACCAGCCCGCCTCAATTTCAAAGCTAGCGCCAAGTTCAATTTATTCTGGCGAAATGATTGCGGCGCTGCTTATTATGATGCTGGCTTACACCTGCCTATTTGGATGGCTTTCAATCAATGGAATTCGCCGCGATATTGCGAAAGCTAAAACATCGCGCAATACATCGCCTGCGGCCACAGCCACAATCACGGAATTATAGATGCTCGATTTTGGGAAATATGCTTTTTATATATGGGCAAGCTATGGCCTGTCTGCCGCCGTGCTAGGCACACTTGTCGTCTATACCTTTGCAGCCCGCCCGAAAGACGGCGATAAATGAGCCCTGATTTAGACATATATTTTAACGCGCTTGGCGACACGCCCTATGAACGCGTTAAAAACCTTATGGAAAAACTACGCGCGCCGGATGGATGTCCTTGGGACCGCGAGCAGGATTTCGCCGATATTGCGCGCTATACAATTGAGGAAGCTTATGAGGTTGCCGACGCCATTGCGAAAAATGACATGGCGCATCTACGCGAAGAATTAGGCGATCTTTTATTTCAAACGGTTTTCCATTCGCGCATCGCCGAAGAAGCGGGGGCATTTAATCTCGACGATGTGACGGATGACTTGGTGCGCAAAATGGTGCGCCGCCATCCCCATGTTTTTGGCAATGCCCATGACCGCTCAGCAGAGCAGCAAGTCTCGGAGTGGGAAGAGGTAAAGGCGCAAGAACGCGCTAATAAAAAAGGCAAAAATGACAATAAAAACAAAAGTCTGCTGGATGATGTTGCCCTCGCCCTGCCCGCGCTTATGCGCGCTGAAAAATTGCAAAAACGCGCCGCGAGAGTCGGTTTTGATTGGCCAAATCTTGACGGCGTTGTCGACAAAATCGTCGAGGAAGCCCAAGAATTAAAAGACGCTTCCGAGTCCCAAAACGCAGATGCGATTGAAGATGAAATGGGAGACCTCCTGTTTGCGGTGACTAACCTTGCCCGCAAGCTTGGCGTTGACCCTGAAGTCGCCCTGCGCCGCACAAATGATAAATTTACGCGGCGGTTCAACTTTGTTGAGGCGAGCGCAGAGCAAGGCGGAAAAGAGCTTTCCAACATGAGCCTTGAAGACATGGACGCGCTTTGGAATAAAGCCAAGCAAGAAGAACGGCGGTCATAATTATCTTTGCTTATCATTCTCTGTCTTTGCGGCAGGATTGAACGCTGACTGCCCATCGGGTGACAGCATTTAAGATGGCTAGACATTAAACACATGAAAATATCTCATATGTTTAATCTCCCGCTTGCGCATTTGCCTTGCAAATACGCAGGGAACATCTGCGGAGCCGATACCCATGCCGGATACCGTATGAGTTTGTTTGTTTCGCAAGAGCACAGCTCCGCAGCTTTGGTTTTATTGGACCCGCCGATTGTCTTTCAATGCGTGAAGCGTCC
>CAZFWZ010000127.1:0-5199 GCA_964522765.1 uncultured Caulobacterales bacterium
CCCCGGAAAGCCATCCGCAGATGCTATCTTCCTCACTCCAACAGCGCCAAAAACTTATGAAACAGGACTTAATGGATCATCGCTGACTTTGGACCGTTTCGCGTGTCTTGATAAGCAAGTTTTAGAAGTCGACCCTGCCCTCGAATTTGTAGTCTATCGTGTGTTCTGGGACGATATATTTTGGAATGCTTTCCAGTTCGCTCATGTCGGGCAAGATGACGCGCAAGGCTCCTCTCTTCCCTTCGCTAAGCTTCGCCGCAAATACAATCGCCGCCTAAAAGATGAGATGATGAATTACGGCATTTCAGACGCCGTTATGTATCTCGGCCCCGCAGGAGAAGACATTCGCTTTGCCATTCAAGGTGCCATGTGCAGCGCAGCCCTCGATGCGGCAGGTTTCACCTTCGCTCAACAAGCCGAAGGGCATGCCGCTCGAGAAGTTGACGCGCAAAAGATTTGTCAAACAGCCTCCAACACAAGCACAGTGTCCAACCAGTTCGCTTTTATTGCCGAAAGCCTTGGCAGCAAAGTCGTCTATGACGTGCTGCGCGAAAATATGACCGATGGGCGAGATAGTATAGTTGATGAAATTATTTCCGGCAGCGAAACTTATATGCTCGCCAATCAAATTGCACTTCTCTCGCTCTCAGATTTAAAGCTGGATGGAAACCGTCCCCGCCCTGCCCCAACGACAACACGCGAGCGCCCTAAAATCATTGCTATGTCAGAACTCAACGACTTTCTAACTTATGAGCTTATCCCCTTTTACAAACAACTTTATAAACGCTCGAGTCGTGCCGGTAATTTTTCTGACCCCGATACGGCACAAGCGCGCGAAGACATAGCCAAAGCCATTGGTTTTGATGTTGTCGATATGCGGCTAGAATTTGCAGATAAAATTGTGCCCGTTTTAAGAGGGTTTGTAGATCCACTGCAAGCGCATGGCGGCCACTCGGCTGAACCTGAGCTCATGCTCTATATGCTCTGCGGGGCCAAAGAGGGTAAACTCAATACTGAGGGTTGCCTCGCAACTGAATTGACCGATAAAGACGCCAAACCTAAAAACCGCTAGGCAGAATATGTCACAAGATCCACAGTTCCAGCCTTGGGCGCTTACGCTTGAAGGCCCCAACAGCTTGATTTATGAACTCGCGGAAGCACTAGGCTTTGATGAAGTTATGGAAGCCTTATCAGTCTCAATTTTCGAATCCGAAACCCGCGCAGCAGGGGATAGTCCAAATTCAGTCCTTCAAGCCCTTTACGAAACTAAAGCGGGTGCCGCAGCCGCGCTTACCGGGCTCAATATGAATGATGATATAACATCTGATATTAAACAGCTTCCCGCAACGGATTGGGTAAGTCTTTCTCAACAAGGGCTACCGCCCGTTAGCGCAGGGCGTTTCTGGGTGCATGGTAGCCATGATACAGAGATCGCACCGGCAGGCGCTAAGCATAAAATACTTATCGATGCAGGCTTAGCCTTTGGAACAGGTCATCATGGCACCACAAAAGGCTGTCTGATTATCTTTGATACGCTTTTAAGTGAACAGTTCTTGCCTAAAACTGTGCTTGACCTTGGCACAGGCGCAGGAACTCTTGCTATTGCAGCCGCGATGTCGCTTCCAAGCTCAACGGATATTTTAGCGACTGACATTGATACAGATTCAGTAGATGTCACATTAGAAAATGCCCGCCTTAACGGCGTTGGTAATCGTATGGCCATCTCTCAGGCAGATGGGTTTCAGTCATCAATATTTGAAGACCGCAGTTTTGATCTTATTTTTGCAAACATCCTTGCTGGGCCTCTTATGAACTTAGCCCCTGACATTAGCGCCGCGCTTGCGACAGAAGGTAAAGTCATTTTATCCGGTATTATTGACGAGATGGCGGCTAAAGTCACTCAAGCCTTCGAAGCGGAAGGCTTAACTGTTGCTCCGCAGCCCTCTATCGAAGGATGGACGTCATTACTTGCGGTGAAAAGCTGACGCAAATTCTTGCTAATCGCGCCAAACTTGCTAGGAAAGCGCGCAAATACTGACCTGCAAAAATGCAAATTTTGAAAAGTTGTACCATGAACTATCATTCATTGAAAAACTCGCATGTTAAGGCTGGCTTTGGAGAGGCTCTTCTCGCCTCGCTTGCGCCAGACGGCGGATTATGGATGCCTGATAGTCTCCCGCATTTCAGTCCAGAGGAGATGGCCGAATTGGGCGCCATGTCGTTTGGAGACTGCGCTGCGGAACTGGCGCGGCACTTTGTCGATGACAGTTTTTCTGATGATGAGTTGAAAGCTATTTGCCGCGACGCCTATGATTTTGAAATGCCGCTTCGCGCGATTGATGGCCGCATCATGGACGCCGCCATGCCTGAAGCCGAAAGCGCCTATTTTTTAGAGCTATTTCATGGTCCCACACTCGCCTTTAAAGACTATGCCGCCAGATTCATGGGGCGAGCCGCCAGCCACATTATGTCAAAGTCAGGAGAAACGCGTACAATATTGGTCGCAACTTCCGGCGATACTGGCGGCGCGATTGGGGAGGCTTTCCTTGATCAAGACGGTATTACTGTTTTCATACTTTTCCCAAAGGGAGGCGTGTCTAAAGTCCAAGAACAACAACTTACAACTATGGGAAAGAGCAAGTGTAATGTGCGCGCAATTTCTGTAGATGGCAGCTTTGATGATTGCCAAGCCCTCGTCAAAGAGGCCTTTGCCTCAGAAAATATGAGCAAAAAATACAACCTCATGAGTGCCAACTCTATCAATGTTGGGCGCGTCATACCCCAGAGTTTTTATTATTTTTGGTCGAGTTTGCAAATCTGGGCCGCCCATCCGAACATGCCAATTGTCTACTCTATTCCGTCTGGCAATTTAGGTAATTTAACAGGCGGATTAATCGCTCGAAAAATGGGCGCGCCTATTAAACATTTCGTTGTTGGCAATAATGCAAATGACCCATTTGTAGACTATCTAGAAACGGGTGAGTACACACCCCGTGCCTCTGTGCCCACACTCTCAAACGCAATGGATATAGGACGACCAAACAACTTCCCTCGGATTGTTGATTTGTTTGATGGAGATTATGAGGCGATGAAAAAAGTATGTTGGGGCGCTTCATTTTCCGATAACGAAACTGAACGCCATATGCGCCGAATATTTACAGCTACTAAATACGTTATGTGTCCGCATACAACAGTTGGTCATTTAGCAATGCAGGCTTTCTCGGAACAGATGTCGCGTCCCTTTATGCAAGTGACTGTCGCCACAGCACACCCTGCAAAATTTGCAGATAGCGTTGAACGCATCTTACATGAAGATGTACCTTTGCCGCCAACCCTCGCAACAGCTATGTCAAAACAGCCGCGCGTGCATGTCATGGAACCAACGCTGAAAGCTCTTGACGATTATTTGAATGACCACGCCTAATGCTGCTCTCCAGAGCCGGATTTGACGCGAAATATAAGGCAGGAAAGTTGCATCTCGCCTTCGTTGGTATGTCAAATATTGGCAAGAGTTATACGGCTACACGTCTGTCAAAAACTCATAGTTTTCAATTGGTTGAGATTGACCGTTTAATCTGGGAAGACCTTGAGCATGACAGCATGGCAGATTTTGCCGCTTGGCAAGGTCAGCCCTACACAGAAGGGTATGATGAGCGCGAAGCTGTCTCTGTGTCTCTGGAGACGAAAGCGACACACAGCGCCATGGTGCAAGCCTCAGGCAATAGTTTACTAGATACAACAGGCAGCGTCATTTACATCGATGAACTGGTAAAGCAGCAATTACAGAACGCATTTTTGATTATTCATATCGCAGCTGGTCCAGAGGATTTAGAGCGCCTTAAGGATGACTATTTCGCATTACCTAAACCTCTCGTTTGGCGGGGTCATTACCGCAAACTAGGGGGTAAGAGCGAAGAAGAAAGCATCCTTGCTTGCTACCCTAAACTCTTGCAGTCGCGAAAAACCGCTTATGAGACTTTAGCTGATGTTACGCTCGCGAGCAGTTTCGTCTTAGATAAAGCGACATCAATGGATGATGTTTTTGAATCTATACGCGAGCAATTACTCTAGGCGCTGACGGCTTCATTGTCCCATCCTATGAGTAGTTTTTCACGCACTAAATCGGCAAGAAAATCAAGATGAGCGGCGTCATCATTTAGGCATGGCACGGCCGTGAATTTTTCTCCGCCATGCTCTTCAAATGTCCCCTTCGCTTCCATCGCAATTTCTTCCAAGGTTTCAAGACAGTCCGCAGCAAAGCCGGGCATCATGACAGCCACTTTTTTTACCCCTTCGGCGGGCATAGTTTCTAGCATTTTATCAGTATAAGGCTGTAGCCAAGCTTTAGGACCAAAACGACTTTGAAACGTCGTCTGCATGTCACGCGCATTCATCCCCATATATTGCCGAAGAAGGTCTGTTGTCGCGATACATTCATCTTGATATGGATCACCCTTATCAACATAGCTTTGCGGAAGGCCATGATAGCTGGTCATGACCACATCTGGGGTCCAATCAAGTTTGGCGAGATGGGATTTAAGCCCCTCCCCCAAAGCCGCAATAAAACGTGGGTCATTGTAATAATCCCGAACAAACCGAAGCTCTGGCACATCCATGCGCTTCATAAGTGCTTTCGCGACGCCGTCATAAATAGACGCCGTGGTCGCGCCAGCAAATTGCGGATAGAGTGGAAGCACGCCTATGCGGGTACAGCCCTTCTCTTTTAGTCGGTCGATAGCATCCGCGATTGACGGATTACCATAACGCATTGCGACTTCAACATGGGCGCTACCGCCTAACCGTTCTTGAACACCTTTGGCTTGCGCGCGGGTAATACGAACAAGCGGGGATTCTTTATCGGCCCAACTCTCTGGCGCGTCACCTTCTCCTTCTGGCAAATGCCATATCTTACTATAGGCTTTAGCTGATTTAGCAGGACGCACACGTAAAATGATAAAATGCAAAATGGGACACCAAATCCAGCGGCTTGTGTCAATGACGCGTTTGTCGTGCAGGAATTGAAACAGGAACTTTCGCACAGCCTTCGTTTCAGCGGCATCAGGGGAGCCCAAATTCACCATTAAAATACCGGGTTTGCCGTGAGCCGTGCTGGATAAATCTTCTGACATAAAATTCGCTTTGCTGTGAGGAAAGGGTCACCTGTTACTTAATAGTCGCAATTGCCCGACAAAGTGCTGT
>CAZFWZ010000128.1:0-5192 GCA_964522765.1 uncultured Caulobacterales bacterium
GCAAAACCAGTCCGATTAGTCCCGTCGTCGCGACGCCCAGCCCTAGAGCCCAGTTGAAGATATCGACCATCATGATGATTTATCATTCTCAGCTTTGAGCTGCTCAAGAATGGCCGATATTTCATCAATATCTGCGTTGCTGAGATCTTTTGATTTTGTCAGATGTAGAAATAACGGTGCTGTACGGCCGCCGTAAAAACTCTGCGAAATACCGTTTATAACTTGCGCGCCATAAGCTTCCTTGCTGACCAAAGGCGTATATAAATACCGCCGTCCCTCTGGCTGCGTCGTCAAAACGCCCTTTTGCACAAGACGCGAGAGAAGCGTTTTTAGCGTCTTAATGCTCCATGTTTCAGAGGTGACAGCTTCTGCAATTTCAGCCGCCCCCAAAGGGGCACGGCTCCATAAAACTTCCATGACAACCTGCTCGGATTTGGAAATTTGTTTCATAAGGTTTAACTTTACTTAGGCCGTATTAAATATCGATTACGTTATGTAATCTAATACGACTACATTTCGTAGTCAATAATAAATGACGCTAATTTTTAAATTTCCGAAATAACGCCAAACATCCAACCGTCGAGCGTCCTAAAATCGCCCCATTAAGGATTTCGGTTAATATTCGTATTGGTGACTAAAGTTGAAATCGGGTCAAAACGGCTGTCAACTTCGGTTCACTTAATCAATCCTTGCCCTAAAACTCACGCTAAACTCTGAAGGCGTAATCGTGCCTTCGTCAAACGCGCCTTGCGGCGCAAAGCAGATATAAGTCACATCGGGGCGGTAGCTATTTGTCGGGGGGCTTGTGGTGCATTGGCTAAAGTCTGTTGGCGCGCTCGCGCCGGTGGAATAGCCGTAATCACCGCTGCCGAAGGTCAATCCGCTATCCGTATCCGTAAATAAAACAGGGAGCGTCGCGGGGCCTGCGCCGTCCATATCGCCGTCAAAAAGCGTGACCTCTGGCGGGAGTGAATCAACTAGGAATATGGAGTTCGCGTCGACAGGGCCGCTGCCTGTGTTGGTGGATGTGATGGTATAAATCACGTCGCTGCCGGGGATGGAATATTCAGAAATGCTGCCGGAGAAATTGGTGAGCGTTTTCGCGCCTGCAAGCGTTGGGGTTTGGTTGTTGTCAAAAACCCAATAACCGACGTTTTCATCTGTGTGGGTTCGGGACGTGTCGCCGGCCACAGTTTCTTCGTCGATTGACCACGCGATTTGGCCGTTCGGCAAGGGGTTCGCGCCGTAGAGAATGGCCCATCCGCCTTGCCCGCCGTCTTCCCCTGCACTGGCCAATACGCCCGTATCGAAATCACCCGTGACGCTGTAAGTATTCGGCGGGTTGTTGCCAACGCCGCCGCCAATATCTGGCCCGACCGCGGCGGCGAAGGTGATGTCATTGACCGTGCCGCTACCCGCTTCGATCACGATATAACCTAGGGTCTCGCTTGCGCGTGTTCCGTCGATTTGGCCAATATGTTTGCCGACGCAAATACCGTCCGCTTGTCCCGAGAAAAAGGCGCCATTACCGCGGTTATCGCAATCAAAGTTCCAAAAGACGCTGGCGTTGACGTCATTAAATGACATGACTTGTCCGACGACATGAGGGTCGTTATAAGATTGCGTAATTGAAGAGGTCACATTTTCTGTTGTGGCAGCGCCCCAACCGATCTCTAATCCGCTCGTGCCCGTGGAGAGGACTTTGCGGGCTTCATATTTCAGCCCGCCAGAGTTATGCGCGCCGACATCGGCAATGACGCAGTGCACGTCAGAGGCTGTTACGTTTGAACTATTCTCAAATTGTTGCAGCCGAATATCAAAGCTTGTCGAGGTTACACTGCGAATACGCGTTGTCGCCGGTGGATTTGAGGCGCTTGTGAGATTATAGGTGCAGACGGGTACGGCTTCTGCGTAACTGTTTTCAAGCTGGATGGTTTGCCAGGCTGAGCCGACATTCACGCGTTTAATCTCAAGATCAGCGGTTAGCATTTGGGCATGGCACAGCGGGCTGAAAATCAACCATAACGCGGACCCCAATGTGAGATATCTCACCATGACGGAAAAATAGCAGCTATTTGGTGTAAATTATATTAATCTGTTTGCTTTAACCGCATAAATATAACGCGCGCCGCGCCCCAAGCCTTATCTGTGAGGATGTCAAAACCGCGAAATTCTTCGTCTTCGGCTTCTTCAGCCCCCATTTCCAGAATGATAATCCCATCATCCGCGATAAGGTTTTGATCACGCAGTTTCATCAGAACGGGTTTCCACAGGCCTTTGTTATAAGGCGGGTCGAGGAAGATATGAGTGAAAGGGCCGCGTAGGTTTCCGGGCGCGATTTTAAGTTTTGTCGCGTCGCGGCGGTGCAGGCGTGTGCAGCCAAACAAGTTCATTTTGTCGATGTTCTCGCGTATCGCGCCGCGCGCTTTGGGTTCTGTTTCGACGAACAGGCAGAACTTCGCCCCGCGAGACACAGCCTCAAAGCCAAGCGCGCCGCTGCCGGCGAAAATATCAGCGACAATAGCGTCTTCTAGCGGCGGGGCCCAAGGTGAGTGGGCGAGAATGTTAAACATCGATTCGCGCGTTTGGTCAGACGTTGGGCGCGTATCCCGTCCGCTTGGCGTGGCGATATTACGCCCGCGTAAATGACCGCCTACAATTCTCATAAATCTAGTCTCATCGTTTCGCGAACTTTCCACGGCCCTTAGGCATAGCGCCCTTAGGCGGGCCGCCTTTGCCGCGTCCTTTGCCTCCGCGATTACCCGAAGGCTTTGCCGTGCCGTCATGGCGTTCAGCTTTGGCCGCTGTGGGTTTTTGAAAGCGCTTAGCGCTGGCGTGACTTCCGCGTTTGGGTTTAAAGGCGGGCTTTTCTGTTTTGGGCGCGGGTTTTGGAATATCCACTAAATGACCAATCATTTCGCGCAAGGAGTCTGCCGGGACTTCTTCGACTTGACCCTTGGTAAGTTTACCGAGCTGAAACGGGCCATAGCTGGTGCGGATAAGGCGGTTGACAGTCAGGCCAACCTCGTCAAGCGCGCGGCGCACTTCGCGGTTTTTGCCTTCTTTAATCGTGACTGTAATCCAGACATTGCCGCCTTGGACTTTATCTAGCGTGGCCTCGATCGGGCCCGTTGGAATGCCGTCGATTTTAATGCCCTCTTTGAGCGTGTCGAGAATATCTTGATTGACCGAGCCATACGCGCGGGCGCGGTAACGGCGAATATAACCCGTCTTGGGCAGCTCTAGCGCGCGGGAAATCCCGCCGTCATTGGTCAGCAGCAGTAAGCCTTCGGAAGTGATATCCAAACGCCCGACAGAAATCACGCGCGGCAAACCTTTGGGCAGATTTTGAAACACCGTCTGGCGGCCCTCTTCGTCTTTGTGCGACGTCACAAGCCCTTCAGGTTTGTGATAGCGCCAGAGGCGCGGCGGTTCGCGGCGGGCCACGGGCTTGTTGTCAAACATCACCACATCATTGGCCGTGACTTTAAAGGCCGGCGTGTCGAGCACCACGCCGTTCACTTTGACGCGGCCTTCAAGGATGAGTTTTTCCGAATCGCGGCGAGAGGCGATACCTGCGCGGGCGAGATATTTGGCAATACGGTCACCATCGGCGGCTTTGGAAACATTACTGGCGGGTTTGGCAGCTTTAGTGGGGGGTCTGCCGCCACGTTTTTTGGGCGGCGGACGGCTCGCACCACGCGGCTTCGCGTTATGAGCTTTTTTAGGCGGTAATTTCGGCGCCATAATGGCTGCTCCTTTTGGCTTCCCACTTGACGTGGCTGCGGGGTCACATATTGACGACGCATGACAAAGCTAGAATTTGATAAACGCTATATGCGTCAAGCCTTAGTAGAAGCGCAAGCAGCTTCTGCGCGCGGCGAGGTTCCAGTAGGAGCTGTGCTGGTTGATCCCGTGAACGGAGAGGTGATCGCGCGTACAGGAAACGCACCAATAGGCATTTGCGATCCGACAGCGCATGCTGAAATTCTGGCGCTGAGGGACGGGGCCTATAAGACAGGCAATTACCGTCTGGGCGGATTGACGCTCTATGTCACGCTAGAGCCTTGCGCGATGTGCGCAGGCGCAATTTCCAATGCACGGATTGGGCGGGTTGTTTACGGCGCGAGCGATCCTAAGGGCGGCGCGGTGGAGAGCGGCGTACGGTTTTTTGACAGTCCAAGCTGCCATCACCGTCCGGAGATCACAGGCGGTGTTCTGGCGGATGAATCCTCCGCCATGCTGAAAGCTTTTTTCAAAGCCCGAAGGAAAAAACGGTCATGAGCCAAAACCTTCGCGAAGTCAGCACAGCCGCGCAGCCTGTTGTCGCGAAAGCTGATTTCTTACCACCCGTCTATTCGGCTCGGCAAAAGAACTGGGGCTACGCTATGGCGGTTATGGGGGCGGCGCTCTTCTCGCTCAAGGCCGTTATTATCAAACTCACTTACGGGGTAGGGGCAGACGCAGTGGATGGGCCGCTAGACCCGATTGTGCTCATGGTATTGCGTATGGGGTTTGCGCTGCCAGTTTATATTGCGGTTTTAATATACGCCCTGCGCAAAACGAAAACGGGTTCAGTCTCGCCAAAGCATATCATGTCGGCGATAGCGCTTGGCGCGCTTGGTTATTATCTCTGCGCGCTTTTGGATTTCACGGGACTGCTCTATATTACCGCGCAGCTGGAGCGGTTGCTACTCTTTACCTATCCTGTCTTCGTTGTGATTATTGGCGTTGTGTTCATGGGCGTGAAACTCAGCCGCCAAGGCGCGGCGTCGATTGCGGCGGCTTATGCAGGGATTGCGCTTATCTTTGCGGGCGGTGATATTGCGACCGGCGAGAAGATGTGGACGGGTGTGGTGCTGGTGCTTTCTTGCGCGCTTCTTTTTGCCATTTTTCAAATCCTCGCTAAACCGATGATTGACCGCATGGGCGGGCGGCTTTTCACCTGCTTGGCCATGATCGCCGCGAGCACTAGCGTGATGTTGCATTTTATCATGTCTTACGGCGTTTTGGGAACAGGCGGCGAAGGTATGGCGGGGGCGCTTAATTTGTCGCCGCGAGTTTTTGGTCTTGGGTTTATTCTGGCTATATTTTGCACCGTTATTCCGTCATTTTTAATGAATTTTGCCAATGGGCGTATTGGCGCGCAAGCCGTCTCTACCCTTGGGATGATTAGTCCCATTTTCACCATC
>CAZFWZ010000129.1:0-5031 GCA_964522765.1 uncultured Caulobacterales bacterium
GCCAGGTTTTCAACCTGGAAAGACGGGTTCGATTCCCGTAGGGACTGCCAAGCGGGTTTCCAAACATTTTCTGAGTTGCCGCTATGAAGTAGCTTTCTATCTTGCTGTCTGGGTTTCGCAATAGCCGTAAAAAACGCTTGGCCTTACGGCGTAGCTTGTTTACATCGTTCATATGAGAAAATTATCAACACACATTGCCTTCTTGGCTGCTTTCGCAGCGTCATTGACTGTTCCAGCTTTTGCGGCTGATCCCGAACCCATTGACTTCGGCTCGACCGAAAAACTTGTCATTCTTTCCGAATCTGGGGCTAAGATCTTTGATATAGAGGTGGCGGACACACTTAAAGAGCAAGCGCGGGGCATGATGTACCGCGAAAATGTACCACCCATGACAGGCATGCTGTTCGAATTTGACAAGCCAAAAGTGGCGACAATCTGGATGAAGAACACGGCTGTATCTTTAGATATCATTTTTGTACGCTCCAACGGTAAGATTTTGAAAATCGAACATAGCGCCACGCCTTATACACTTCGTAGCGCCTCATCCGAAGCGCCTGTGGCCGCTGTTCTTGAACTCGGCGCGGGGCAGTCGCTTGAGCTAGGTATTAAACCTGGTGATCGCATCGCTCATGAGTTTTTTGGCACTGAAAGTCTCGCAAAAGCGAACTAGGGGCTTGCACTCTGAGTTGGATTGTTTAATACACCGCAAATCATCGTCGGGGCGTAGCGCAGCCTGGTAGCGCACCTGTTTTGGGAACAGGGGGTCGCAGGTTCGAATCCTGCCGCCCCGACCATGATTTATCCCTAAAATGTCAAATATGTCTGGTTTAACTAACCTGCTCGACTGTTATTTTTTACACCTGATTTTCGGTAAGTTTTTAATAACCACCTTCTGTTACCTTTCTGCGACTAGAGGGAAACAGATTACTCATGACATTAGCAAATCAAACAGCGGCAGTTGTTCAACATCCGATCTCGCCGCCTTATAAGCGCATTGAAATCGGCCGTATTCTGAGTGTTGGATCATCAATGGCGATGGTCTCTCTTTCAAAAACTTTAATTCGGAATGGACAGCTTAATTTGGCGCAACTGGGCACTATTTTGAAAATTGTGACGACCGAATCGGTTGTTGTTGCGATGGTGTCATCTTTACAAATTGGTAGCCCTGATGAAGAGGGGTTAGGTGATGGCTGTCTTGCACGTCTGGATATTCTTGGCGAGATAACGACTAACCCCACAACGGGCGAGACTCGTTTTTATCGGGGTGTGCGGTCTTTTCCTGTGCTGAGCGAAGCCGTCTATAATATGTCGCCAGATGAATTGAAGCTTATTTTCTCGACAAAAAATAAGAACTCAATCGAAGTTGGGCGTTTGCAGCAAGACAATAATATCGTTGCTGAAGTCCGTATTGATGATTTGCTCTCTAAGCATTTTGCGATTATTGGATCTACAGGCTCAGGTAAGTCTTGTACTGTGGCACTTGTACTGCAGGCGATCTTAAAAAATAGCCCAACAGCCCATGTTGTATTATTTGACCCGCACAATGAATATTCTAAGAGTTTCGGCAACTTAGCTGAAGTTGTTCGTCCAGATACGCTCGATATTCCGTTGTGGATGTTCAACTTTGAAGAAGCCGTTGAACTGCTGACGTCAGATATCGAAGATCAGTCGCGCGAAGAGCAAGAAATTCTGTATGATGTCATTCTTAAAGCGAAACGGCTTTTTGACCGCTCTGCTAACGGAGACGTTTCATCTGAAACTAAGTTTGAAGATGTTGAAAAAGACCTCAATCGTACGGCGACTCACATCTCTCTAGATAGTCCTGTACCTTATCGTGTGCGAGACCTTATCCGCCTCATAGATTATAATATGGGTAAGCTGGAAAATAATAATAATCTCCCGCCCTACAAGCGCCTGAAACGCCGCATTGAGTCTTTAATGTCTGATCCTCGCTATGCTTTTACATTTAGAAATCAGGCCTCGCCAGATTCTATTCAGAACATTATCGGCCGTATTTTCCGTATCCCTGTCGCAGGTAAACCTATCGCGATTCTAGACTTTTCGGGCATTCCGTCTGAGGCGCTTAACATAGTCGTGGCCGTTGTCAGCCGACTTGCGTTTGAACTGGCCATGTGGTCAGAGCGTAAAATCCCAATCTTGCTCGTGTGCGAAGAGGCCCACCGTTATATCCCGGCGGATACGACACTTGGCTTTAACTCAACACGCCGCGCGATTTCTAGAATTGCTAAAGAAGGCCGTAAATATGGTGTGTCTCTTGCGATTATTTCGCAAAGACCCTCAGAACTTGAACCGTCTACTCTGTCACAATGTTCGACTATTTTTTCAATGCGGCTTTCGAATGAGGTTGACCAAAACTTTGTCAAAGCAGCCGTGCCAGACGGGGCGGCTGAACTTTTGTCCTTCTTGCCCTCACTCGGGACAGCGGAAACAATGGTCTTTGGTGAAAGTGTGAATTTGCCGATGCGTGTTATTCTGAATACATTGGCGGAAGAATATCGTCCGCATAGTTCTAGTGCTAGCTTTAGTGATTTGTGGTCAGGTCAAGACGCAACTGAAGAGTTCATGCTTAAGGTCTTTAATCAATGGCGGACACGCACGATTACGAAGGATAATGCGCCTATCGAGCGTTCGAAGGTGGCTAGGCCTGCTGCTGCTGCTGCGGCTCCGAGTGCGCGAGAACATATGCAGCGTGCACTTGAGAAAACGGCAAATATAGGCACGCCGCCAAACCAATCCGCGCGATATGCGCCCGTTCAGCCCGCACCGCCTGCACAGCCCGCCACCCGTAGTCCTATAGACCATGCCGCTATACGTGCGGCAGCGGCGCGCCTAGAGCAGGGCAAGACACAATCGCTAGCGGATGTGAAGAATATGCTGAGTTCCGCTTTTAATCGCCAGTAATTGATCAAAAATAAAGGGGTGGCAGACCCAGCAGGACTCGAACCTGCAACCTGCCGCTTAGAAGGCGGCTGCTCTATCCAGTTGAGCTATGGATCCATAAAATTAGCGCTTCATGCGTCCCTATATCAGTGCGTCCATGGAAGCTTACGATCAAATGCAAAATTATCTGCATAACTGCGCGAGATACGTTTTCTGACTTTTGGCTGGCTGACGCGGTAAGGGATTGAATTAGCTTTGGCATAGGTGACCGCGTCTTCCATCGTGTCAAACTTAAGGTTTAACTGGCTACGCATGTTGGTCGACCTCGCTGTACCTGTGAGAGGGTCAATAACCGTTGGTTTTTTACTGACAAATTCTAGCACCCAAGTGTTTGTATTCCCGCGCCCAGATTGCATAGCAGAAGCAGAAGGTTGATAGATTTTTGCAAACATTGTCAGCTCCGAGTAACTACGTCTTCATTAAGCACATTCGATTGGCCTGTAAACAGCCTGCGCGAAATCCCCTGATTAAAAATGAGCCTTGAGAAACTCCAAAAAGGCCGGCCAATCCTCTTTTACGACGCCGTGCGTGCCGCGGCGCATCCAAAATGCAATATCAGCGCTTGGGTCAAAGGCTGTCAGCTTGTCTTGGCGCAGACCATCTGAGCCGTAAAGCCTATAAACAGGGCTTGCCCCTTGGGCCGCGCGAAATGCGCCTTCAGGGTCTGACCAAACATCACGTTTAGCGTTACCAAGCAATATGGGCCGCGGCGCGATGAGGGCGAGAAGGTCATGTTGATCTATAGTGAGACTGTCTTCCGAATAGGCGGGCGTAAACCAATGCGGATAGCCCTTGGTGATGTCGGCGACGGTTTCTCCTTTTTTATTGCGCGAAAGGGACGCGCCGCCTGTACCTGATTGATGGGATATCACGCCGTCAATGCTGTCATCAAAGGCGGCTGCGACTAAAGCTGACTTACCATAACGTGAATGACCATAGGCTATAGTGGTGTCATACCCCATTGTCCCGAGTGCGTTGGAGAGTGTTGAGAACTGATAGGCCCAGGCCCCGACCGCGCCCCAAGGTTCATCTTTGTTAGGGGCTGCTGCGCGAATTGGCGCAAATCTACCTGCATTATCTGGAAAGTTCGGAGATGGGTAAATCACAGCGAGGCCGTAACCCGCGTCTAAAATCATGTCTATTGGCGGGGTTACGATGTAGCGTCCAAAGAAATACGTCATGAAACGTGACATTTGACCGTCCTCGTCACAGGAGAATGTTATATTGGGGGGACGAGAGACGCCTGCATCCGGGATGACGCTGTGATTGGGACAGAAGTTTTCCATCATAATAATCGGGGTGGAGGGGGATGCATTTTTGGGTAGGACGAGTACGGCTTGATACTCTATTTTTTCCTCGGTCGGTTTGGCGTCATTATCTGGGTCAACTGGATAATACGCTGTGATTTTAAACTCGCTTAGGTCCGCTCGGTAAGGGTGAGACATCAGCTGTTGGGTATCGGATATTTCAGCTGAAAATGTTGTCGGTATAATGCCGTAGACTTCGCGTTCAAAAGTTCGATTTAAATTTGCCTTACCCTGTTCCCAGCTTTCGACTGTTTGGGCTAAAATCGGGGGCGAAGCCGATGCGCCTTTGGGTTTGGAGGGCGCCGTCTGCATGAGCATACGCGCGCCGCTGCAGGATGACAGCAGAGCCAAGGAGGCCACAACAATTAAGAGAAGCCAAGCCCGTTTCATACGCCAGACAGGTCGTTTTTTAACATTAGTTGATGGCATTAAAGGCTTGAGATATATCTGATTTTAAATCTTCTACTGCTTCCATTCCGCAGGCAAAACGCACGAGCGGTCCGCCAAGGCTATCGCTGTGTTCACGCGTGAGCTGCGGGTCGCAGTGAATGGCAAGGCTCTCAAATCCGCCGTAGCTATAACCAATCCCGAAGAGCTCTAGCGCATTAATAAAGGCGAGCACTTCGGCTTCGGAGCAGGGCTTAAGAACGGCGCCAAAAATGCAGGCGGCGCCCGTGAAGTCGCGTTTCCAAATTGCATGGTCAGGGTGTGACGCAAGAGCGGGATGTAGGACCGCTTTGACTTTCGCATGGCCTTCTAGCCA
>CAZFWZ010000130.1:0-4923 GCA_964522765.1 uncultured Caulobacterales bacterium
GTATAATATTCACGCGTCCTTAAGGATATCGCGCCAGATGTAAGGTGTTTATTAACCCTATCAGGCCTTCACCCATCCATGTCAGAGCACCTAGAGAACAAGATTGGCGCTATCCTAAAACCCATAGGGGCTGACCGTGCTGGCACATTGCAATCCACCGCACCTGTTACAGCTGTTCATCCTCGTTCAGAGATAAAGCTTAATCCAAAGGCATCGAAGCCTTTCTCTCGTTTCATACGCCGCGATTACTCGCGTTCAAAACATGCGGACAAACCGCTTTTGACTCTGCATACACAGGGACTAAAAAAGTGGTCAAAACGCGCCGCTTTTACGGGCGGCCTATCTGGCTACTTGGCCGCGATGGCAGCGGTTGGGATTGTCGCGCATAGTTCGCACGGCATGCCAAGCGGAGAGAGTTTTTATACGCCTAACCGTCCTGTTAGTGTGCAAATTGTGGACCGTTATGGTCGTGACCTCATTGTCCGCGGCGCGGCCGAGATGAAGCGCGCGAAACTTGATGCGCTTCCGCCGCATGTTGCCGAGGCTATTATTGCAACTGAAGACCGCCGTTTTTATTCTCACACAGGTGTTGATCCCATAGGCTTGATGCGCGCCGCCCAGCATAACATTAAGGCAGGGTATGTTGTTCAGGGTGGTTCAACTCTATCGCAGCAACTTATAAAAAATGTTTTTCTGACACCTGAGCAGACGTTTCGCCGTAAGCTGCAAGAAATGATGCTCGCTATTTGGCTTGAGTATAAGTTCACAAAACAAGAAGTGCTCGAGGCTTATTTATCTCGCGTATATTTTGGCGGCGGAGCTTGGGGCCTTGAGGCGGCCAGCCAGACCTATTTTGGTAAAGAAGGTAAAGACCTAAGTGTAAGTGAAGCGGCGATTTTGGCAGGCGTTTTAAAGGCGCCCTCGCGTTATAACCCTGCCGCTAATCCGAAGCTGGCAGGGGAGCGAACTGCGGTCGTGCTGAGTTCTATGCAGCAGGCAGGTTATCTTGAGCCGAGCGAGCGCTATGCGGCTTTGCAAAACCCTGTCTCTATTCGGCGGCCGGCGACGGACAATAGCGCTAATTATTTCGCCGATTGGATTTGGCCAGAAATGGAAAAAGCTATTGGCGTGCCAACGCAAGATATTGTTGTGCAAACCACGCTAGACCGGGACGCGCAGTTGGCGGCGCAGGAAGCTGTTTGGGCGCATTTAGACCCTGATAAAAATGCAAGTGAAGCGGCCGTTGTGACGCTGGACGGGACGGGCGGCGTGCAGGTGATGATTGGTGGCTATTCTTACGGCGAGTCGCAATTTAATCGGGCTGTTCTCGCGGAGCGCCAACCGGGCTCCGCCTATAAAGCCTTTGTCTACTTGGCCGCCTTTGAAGCTGGCCTGACGCCGTGGAGCGAGTTTGAAGATGCGCCGATTAAGCTAGGGGATTGGGAACCAAGCAATTTTAAGGAGGATTATAAAGGCCTTATGACCCTGCGCGAGGCTTTTATAAAATCCGTTAATACGGTGGCGATAACTGTGACCGAAGCCATCGGCCGTGACCGCGTGATTGAAACGGCCGAAACCCTCGGCATGGGGCGCCAGCAGCCGCTGCGTAGCCTTGCTTTAGGCGCGCAGATCACAACACCGCTGCAGCTCACGGCTGCTTATCAACCTTTTGCTAATTTCGGCGATAGCGCCCCCGTTCATGGTATTTTGTCAATTTCAACGGCTGAAGGGACGCCGCTGTATGACCGCGCCGCGCCTGTGCTGACACGAAAAATTAACGCCAAGGCTTTGGGGCATATGGGCCGGGTTATGGTCGATACGGTCACTTCTGGTACGGGTCAGAATGCCCAGCTACCACGCCGCGATGTTGGCGGGAAGACGGGCACAACTAATGATTTTCGTGACGCTTGGTTTGTCGGCTATGTGCCTGACCGGGTGACAGGCGTATGGGTTGGAGCCGATAATTACGCGCCGATGAGCCGTGTTACAGGAGGGTCTATTCCTGCGCGAATATGGAAAGATACGATGAGTACAATCGTGGCCGACATGCCAGTGCGGTATATTCCTAAATCGACCAAGCCGCCGAGGACATTTGAACCCTATGTGGCTGAAGAAAACGCATTAGAAGTGCTTTTGCAAAATATCGAGAGTGCGCTGCCCTAAGCATGAAATGCGCTAAGCGCCGCAGATCCAAAGTGATGAACCCCATTTGCCATTGCTGTATTTCTGCGCCACATTGACCTCAAATAATCAATGAGGTTAGCTATGTCTTTCACCCGCCGTCAACTCCTGCAAAATTCTGCCGCCGTAACCGCTGTGACTGGACTTGGTCTTTCCAGTTGCAGCGAAAAACCTGCCGTCACCACGCCTTCGCAAACTGATATTAGTGGCCTTCTCCAAGACGCAGTTGACGTGATGCTCAATGCTTATCCCGAAACAGCGTCGAGTGCCGGGCTAGACAAGGGTGAATATGCGTCACTGAAGTCCAAACTCACGGACCGTAGTATTGCAGGCCAAAATAAAATTAAAGCAGATGTAAGCGCTATGTCCGCAAAGCTAAACAGCGCTGAGTCAGCAAACTTATCGCCTGATGATGCACTTAATCTGGCTGTGACGCGCGCGATTTTCGGCACCGCCGTCGAGGGATTTGATATTCCTTACGGCGATATGGCCATGCTCAATTCTAATTGGTCTTATCGCCCAAGCCCTTATGCCGTGGCTCAGAATACAGGTGCATTTGTTGAAATACCAAGCTTCCTTGAAAGCTCTCATGCGCTCGAGATAGGTGATGACGCGCAGAGCTATTTGGCGCGCATGTCGCTCTATGCTGGGCAGCTTGACGGTGAAAGCGAACGCGTGAGGCGCGACGGCGAAGCCGGCGTTATTCTACCTGATTTTCTGATGGCAAAAACACTCGGGCAGCTCAAAGGTGCGCGCGCGCAAGATCCTAAAAATTGGGGTATTGTTAAAACCCTCGCCGCAAAATTTAAAGGCGATGCGGCTAAAGCCATTGAAATTGCGCAGACCGAAATCGGCCCCGCCATTGATCGCCAAATTGCCGCGCTTGAGTCCTTTGCATCCCAAGCGGCCTCGGATGCGGGCGTTTGGGCTAAGCCTAATGGGGACGCGTATTATGACTGGGCGATCAAAGCCGGCACGACGACCAATATGGGCGCAGACGAAATTCATGACAGGGGCCTATCCGAGCTTGCAGACCTTCAATCGCAAATGGAACCGATATTGAGGTCCATCGGCTATGACAGCGGCACGGTTGGCGCGCGTATGCAGGCTCTTGCTAAAGACCCGCGCTATCATTTCGCGGGGGGCGACAAAGGCCGCGCGGAAATTATGGCATTCATTGAAGATACTGTCGCCGATATTAGGGGCCGCATGCCGCAAGCGTTTGAGACACTTGTGCCAGGGTTTCTTGAGGTCACCCGCATCTCGCCAGACGTCGAAGCGGGCGCGCCAGGGGCTTACGGCGGGGCGGGCTCAATTGACGGCACAAAGCCGGGACATTTTTGGATTAACTTACGCAGTACAGATTTGCATAATAAATTCACTCTGCCCGACCTTACCTATCACGAAGCCATTCCCGGCCATGTTTGGCAAGGTGAATATACATTTAAGCAGCCGCTTATCCGCTCCCTTTTGGCGTTTAACGCTTATTCCGAAGGCTGGGCGTTATACGCGCAGCAAATCGCCGATGAGCTCGGTGTGTATGATGATTTCGCCGTGGGGCGGCTGGGCTATCTGCAGTCACTCGCCTTTCGTGCCTGCCGCCTTGTGGTGGATACAGGCCTGCACTCAAAGCGCTGGACCCGAGACAAGGCTAATGAATGGTTTGTTACGGCCAATGGCTCCAACGCCGAAGAAGTCGCGGGTGAGGTTGATCGCTATTGCGCGTGGCCGGGTCAGGCACTTGGATATAAAATCGGTCATAGCGAAATTAATTCACTGCGCCGGAAAGCACAGGACCAGCTTGGCGATAAATATGACTATAAGCGCTTTAATGATGCGGTCGTGCTGGGCGGCGCGGTTCCCATGACTGTGCTTGGCCAAGTGATTGATGATTATATCGCCAAAGATAAAGCCTAGAGAAATAGATATAGAGGCTTAAAACTCGGCGCCAACCGCATGCAGCCGCGCACCGTGTTTGCGCAGCCATTTTTTGGCGGGTTTTACGTCATCTGAGATACGCTCGCACACATCCCAAAAATCTTGGCTGTGATTGGCCTCTATCATATGGGCGCATTCATGCGCCGCCACATATTCAAGCACATAAGGCGGGGCAGAAATCAGCCGCCATGAATAACTAATTTGGCCTTCACCGCCGCGCGTAATGCAGCTGCCCCAACGCGAGCTTTGGTCACGCACGCTGACTTTGGACACGCGCTTACCCAGCTTATCGGCATAAAAATGCGTCGCGGCTTCTAGCTCTTCGCGCGCCTCTCGAATGAGCAGCCGTTTCACGCGGCCGGGCAGGCTGTCTGCGTCGGGGGAGGGGACATGCACTTCGCGAATCTGGTGATGAATTTTAGGCCGCCCGCGCCCTTCAGAGGCAATAAGTGTATAGGCAAGTCCGCGTATCATAATCTCGCCGCCGTCGACAAAGGGCATAGGCGGCGGGAGGCTTTCAAGCTGCACATCAATCCATTCGGCGTTCTCGCGCGCAAATTTCACAGCCTTGGGCAGGGCAGAAACGGACGGCACAATCACGGCGACTTCGCGCTCCGCTGTTTTCACTTTTAGGGAAATGCGCCGCGCTCGCCCCGAAAGCTTATAAAGCACACGCGGATCATCAGGGTCACGAAATTCGCCCGCCGCCCCAAACGGACCGTTGTCGATTTCACGTGCGCTTTTTGATGAGGCGAGTTTTGACAGGAATGAAGCCATAGCGTCATAATGGGCTGCGCCGCAAGA
>CAZFWZ010000131.1:0-4920 GCA_964522765.1 uncultured Caulobacterales bacterium
GCACATGACGTCACTGCCGCGCACATTCAGCAGCCATGCAATAGAGGCGGGCGCAGTAATAAGGGCGTTATCTGCCCCTTTGTCTTTTAATATTGCTGCGATGCGCGTGCATTTATCCTGAAAACTCTCGCCTGCATATTTGAGCGGCTGAACGGTCAGAGGCGTGATGGGCGGAGCTGGACGATCCGTCCAGGCTGCGTCTATGGGGTTGTTTTTCGTCGCCCTTACTGTGCCGCCTGCTTTAATAACCGCCGCCGCGAGGCGTTTGAGAGCTGAGGGCGTGTGCAATCGAGGATCATAGCCAATGACATCGCCTTGGGATATATTGGCCGTCAGCCATGCGGCTTCACCGCCATTTTCGACGCGCCTATACTCAAACAGCTCAGGGTCAACTTGCGCCGCGACTTGTAGTGTATAACGTCCGTCTACAAAAACGGCGGCCTTCTCTCTGATGACGGCTGCTGAGCCTGCCGATCCCGTAAACCCGCTCGCCCACATCAATCGCTCATTGCAGGCGGGTAGATATTCGTTTTGATATTCGTCCTCATGCGGGATGAGAAAGCCGTCTAGACCCTGCAGCTTCATTTGCGTGCGAAGCTTTGGCAGATGTTCGCGCCCAAGCTGAGGGCCTCCTTTGACATCAAAGTTCTGAATCATGTTTATCGTCCTAGAAAAAAGCCAATCATATCTTTAAGTTATTGTGAACAAGAAGTTAAGCGAACCTTTACAGCTATGCGTTTATGCATAGCTCTATCGGCGAGTGTGTATGTTCACTTTCGCGTAAAAATCTATAGTTAGAGTTTCGTAAACAAGGTTAGCTCATAGGAGATTATCATGACAACTCAGTTTAACGGAACAGAATTTGTAACAATGAATACGAATACATTTGCGCCTACATTTGAAGGTGCACAGGCTCGCCGCGAAGTTTCAAAAGGCAGCCTTATCAAGCGCCGCAATTCACGTAGTGACCGCCGCGCGAATCGCGCCATCTAATTTAAAACCACCTGTCTGAAGGGTAGTTTGATTATAAACGGGCTCCGCTAGTCGGGGCCCGCTTTTTTATGCGTTATTTGCATTGAACGATTCGGCGGCGCGTCCTACGAGCCTATATGAGCTCGACGCGCGCAGATGACAGATATAGTGCTTTCAAGCACAAATCCTTTGCGCGTTATTTTGGGGCGCGTTTTTGTACGGCTTTTGCCACACAGATAGTTTCTGTCGCTGTGGGGTGGCAGATTTACGATCAAACTCAAAATGCTGCGCTGCTCGGCTGGATAGGCCTCGTTCAGTTTCTGCCTGCGCTCATCCTCGTGATTCCAACGGGCATGGCGGCGGATAAGCTTGGGCGGCGGCGCGTTATGGGGGCGGCCATTCTAATGGAGATGGTCGTTGCTCTCGCCATATTTGCTATGGCGGTTTCAGGAAACTTCAGGCCCGTCTGGGTGCTGGGCGCCTTAACGGTATTTGGTGTGGCTCGCGCTTTTTTCACGCCTTCTTCATCATCGCTTGTGGTCAATGTTGTCCCCGAGGAAGATTTTGCTAATGCTGTGGGGTGGGTGACAGCGACTTGGCAACTTGCCACTGTGTTCGGCCCTGTGGCGGGCGGTTTGCTCTATGGTCTGTCTGGGCCTGTGGCTTATGCCGTCGCGGCCAGTGTTTTCGCGCTCGCGGCTGTGCTGATTTTTTCAATCGAGAAACCTAAGCAAGTCATTTCAAAAGAACCAACCTCGTTTGCGACACTTGTGGGCGGCTTTAGTTATATCTGGAAGCAAAAAATTGTGCTTGGCGCAATTTCTTTGGATTTATTCGCAGTATTACTTGCGGGAGCGGTGGCTTTGTTGCCGATTTACGCGAGAGATATATTGGTGCTTGGCCCAACAGGGTTAGGATTATTACGCGCCGCCCCGGGCATTGGCGCTGTTATAATGATAGTGATTTTAACGGCTTTCCCTGTACGAAATCATGCGGGGGTGATCTTGTTCGCCTCGGTTGCCTTGTTTGGGGTGTCGACGGTTGTTTTCGGAGCGTCTACAATAGCTTGGTTTTCTATTTTGATGCTGATGTTTATCGGGGCCTTTGATATGATATCGGTTTATATTCGCGAAATCTTGCTGCAGCTCTGGACGCCTGATCATGTGCGCGGGCGGGTGAATGCGGTGAATTCCATCTTCCTTGGGGCCAGTAATGAACTTGGCGAATTTCGTGCGGGCTTTATGGCGGCGGCTTACGGTGCGGTATTTACCGTTGTCGCGGGCGGCGCGGCAGCCATAGGCGTTGCGGGTGTATGGGCGGCGATGTTCCCGAGCCTTCGCAAAGCGCAGCGCCTTGAAGCGCCAGAAGAAAGCTATCTTGACGTCTAGATGTCTTGACCTTTTAACGGGGGCGGGCCACGAGGTCTTATGGTAAGTTTACGCGGACAGTTCTTTAATTGGCATTTTACTCGTATCGGCTTTAAGCACGGTATGGCGAAGGATGTAAGGAATGGCGACCGCCGCGCCGCTGAACCCAAGCCTGCTGTTATGCGTAAAAATGCTGTAGAGGCTCCTGAATTTCAAGGTCGTAAGCTATGGTATCTTCATCCCAAGAGCGGAAAAGCCGCTGATCCGAAACACGTAATTGTTTTCTTTCATGGCGGGGCGTATTTTTACGATGTACTTGATGTGCATTTTGCGGCTTGGGCAAAGGCTGCGGATGTGTCCGATACACTCGTTATACTGCCCAGTTATCCGCTTGCGCCAGACGCGTCTGCGTTTGAGATGACACAATATGCGTGTGATGTTATGGCTAAAGTTAAAGCGGATTATCCGCAAGCGAAAATCATAGCGGGCGGGGATTCTGCGGGAGGCGGGCTTGCGCTGCAGATGTGCCAAAAATTGGCCAAAGACGGAATCGCGCAACCAGACCATCTTTTATTGTGGTCTCCTTGGACGGATGTCTCCTGTGATAATCCCGCTGTCATTGAGCAAGACAAACGCTCCGTCATTATTGGTCTTAAGGGTTCGCGAGTCGCGGCGGATCTCTATCGCGGCGACATTGACCCCAAAGACCCAAGCATAAGCCCGATATATGGTGACCTCACATGTTTGCCGCCGACGACAGTTGTGACAGGGTCGCGTGATTTGCTGCATCCAGATATCTTGCGTTTTGTCGAGGCCGCTAAATCGGCGGGGACGCAGATAGACGTAAAAATCTGGCCGGGGCAGAATCACTACTTCATGTATTTGCCTCAGCCCGAGGCCAAACAGGTGTATAATCAACTTGCTGCGCTGATTAAGACACTGTAGCGCCACCTATTTCACCTTCTGCCGCTGCCATCTGCAAGTCATTCGCAACTGGCTGAATATAAAGTTAGATTGTGACATAATAGCCTCGAATTCTTCATTGCAATAAAGAGGGCAGGCGACTAGTTTCCGCCCGTATATGCTTGCCTTTGTGAGTCCGCGTCATGTGTGGCTTGCTAGACTAAACTTAAAGAGTTTTTATGTCAGAGTTTCTCCTCGGATATCTTCCTATTCTCATTCTCTTTGGGATTGCGCTGGGGCTTTCACTTTTATTCTTGATTGCCGCTTTCCTTATGGCGCCGTCTAGCCCCGACGCAGAGAAGGTTTCGACCTATGAGTGTGGGTTTAATGCTTTTGACGATAGCCGTATGAAATTTGACGTGCGCTTCTATCTTGTCGCTATTCTGTTCATCATCTTTGATCTCGAAGTTGCGTTCCTCTTTCCTTATGCGGTCTCGCTTGGTGAAATGACGACGTACAGCTGGGCAATTGTCATGATTTTCCTCGCCGAACTAATCGCAGGCCTTGCCTATGCTTGGAAGTCCGGCGCGCTGGACTGGGAATAGGAGCTGACTATGGCTGATATTATTATGCCCGGAACCAAAGCTTACGGCGAAGCCGCGCGCGACGTCGGCACACCTGCTTATGACCCTAAGAAGCATGATCCGTATTTTGACGGCATGTCCGACCAACTCGCCGATAAGGGCTTTATTACTGCGGCGTCTGACGACCTTATTACATGGGCGCGTACAGGGTCTCTCATGTGGATGACTTTTGGGCTCGCGTGTTGCGCGGTTGAAATGATGCAAGCGTCAATGCCGCGTTATGACGTGGAACGCTTTGGTTTTGCGCCTCGTGCTAGCCCCCGCCAATCAGACGTGATGATCGTGGCGGGTACGCTGACCAATAAAATGGCCCCCGCTCTGCGTAAGGTTTACGACCAAATGCCAAACCCACGTTACGTCATTTCTATGGGGAGCTGCGCCAATGGCGGCGGCTATTATCATTATAGCTACGCCGTCGTGCGCGGTTGTGACCGTATTGTGCCTGTGGATGTCTATGTGCCGGGCTGTCCGCCAACTGCGGAAGCTTTGGTTTACGGTATTTTGCAACTGCAAAAGAAAATCCGCCGTGAAGGTAATATAGAGCGCTGATATGGCTGATATAGACGACCTTAAAGATCATATCGAAGAGAGCCTTGGCGACGCCGTCAACTCAATCGAAATCTCGTTTGGCGAGATGACGGTGAATGCGCGCCGTGCCGAAATCGTGAAGGTCATCAGCTTTCTGCGCGATGATCCGCTTTGCCGTTATTCGAGCCTGATTGATGTAGCAGGCGCTGATTATCCTGGCCGTAATCGCCGCTTTGACGTTGTTTATCACATGCTCTCTATGAGTCATAATAAGCGTGTGCGCATCAAGGCGACGACGGACGAAACTGTGCCTATGCCGTCTATCACAGGGCTGTTTCCTAATGCCGATTGGTATGAGCGCGAAGCCTTTGATATGTATGGCATTAGTTTTGATGGGCATCCTGATCTGCGCCGTATCCTCACGGATTATGGTTTCGAAGGGCACCCGCTCCGCAAAGACTTCCCGCTCTCAGGCTTTGTCGAAGTGCGCTATGATGAAGAGCGCA
>CAZFWZ010000132.1:0-4899 GCA_964522765.1 uncultured Caulobacterales bacterium
TTAACTTGCCAGCAGTTTCAGACTTCTTCTTTTTGGCCATGACTAAAAATCAACACCAGCCCGCGTCATCGCGAGACGAACAGCCTCTTTCGTTTCATCCGAACACGACGTAATTGGTAAACGCACATCATCAGACATTTTACCCATCAAACTCAAACCATATTTTGCTGGCGCAGGACTTGGGTCAAGAAACAAGTCTTTGTGCAGGCGGTCAAGTTTATAGTGAAGCTTGCGCGCGCCAACGTAATCCCCAGCGTCACATAAGTCTTGCATCTGAGCATATGTTTCAGGCGCAATATTGGAACCCACTGAAATTGCGCCATGTCCGCCGTGAGCGCGGTACGCAAAAGAACTCGCGTCATCACCCGAGAGCTGAATGAAGTCCTCACCGCAGCGATCAATAAGCGCCGTTACCCGCGTAATGTCACCTGTCGCATCTTTACATCCCACGACATTTTCAAGCGAGGCCAACATTTGCATTGTATCATTGTTGATATCAATCACACTACGCCCAGGAATATTATAGACAATAATAGGAATATCCACACCTTCGGCGACGGCTTTGAAGTGCTCATAAAGCCCGCGTTGATTTGGCTTGTTGTAATAGGGCGTCACAACGAGCGCAGCATCCGCGCCGAGGTCTTTAGCGTGTTGAGCAAGCTCAACAGATACGCGTGTATCATTAGAGCCTGCCCCCGCAATAACGGGTACACGGCCATTGGCCGCTTCAACACACAAGGTGATGACGCGCTTATGTTCTTTTTCTGACAAGGTGGCAGACTCGCCAGTCGTCCCAACAGGAACGAGGCCGTGTGTGCCAGAACTTATCTGCCATTCAATAAAGTCTTGATAAGCTTGCTCATCAATGACCCCATTTTTAAACGGAGTCACAAGCGCTGTATTTGATCCTTTAAAATTCATAATCATCTCTTTTTAATATGGCTATGCTTTAGCGCTACTATCGTTACGGGTTCAACTGCAAAAAGCTCCCAATAACGACTTCTCATGTGTTTATTTATTTGCGTCGCCGCAAAGCAGGCTTACTATAAGCTCATGCAATCAACGCGAGTCAAAATTCAATCTACTACATCAGGCCTAAAACGGGCCATATTGGGGCAACGTAAACTTTTACTCGTAACTGTGGCTGCATTTGCGTTTGTGGCGCCCATGACCGCAGATGCGCGGATACCAACGCCTCGTGTCAAACCTGCTGCAATTAATACATCCTCGCTTCTATCCGAAGCCGATGCTGCATTATTTGAAAAAGGTGTTAGCTATGCCAAGCGGCGTGATTGGAACCGTGTAAAATCCGTTCAAACCAAGCTATCAAACCCCATCGCTCAAGATACTATGCGTTGGCTCCGAGCTTCACGTGACTCCAACGCACCGCTTTCTGATCTCACCTATGTCATTCACAATATGGCGGATTGGCCGCGCATGACCTCTATCCGCGCCAAAGCCGAAGGTAAGCTATTAGACAACCCAGCAGGTGTCGGCGACGTAATATCTTGGTTTCGCAACGTCGATCCTGTTTCGGGTGAAGGTCGCGTTGCACTTGCACGCGCATATTACAAAAACGGAGATCAAGCCCAAGGCGACAAGTGGCTTCACTACGCTTGGCAGGAAAGCAGCTTAACCCGTGATCGTCAAAAGAGTATCTACAAAGACTATAAGAACCGTTTACGCCCTGAAGACCATGCCAAACGCGGTGACTATCTCATCTGGCTCGGCAGACGGCACTTTTCAAAAGTTGATGGATTGCTTTCGCTTATGCCGGCCAGTGATCGCAAATTGCAGGTCGCGCGTATGCGAATTGCTGGAAATGTGAGCGGCATGGATGCTGCAGTGAAAGCCGTACCCATGAGCCTTCGTACAAATGCAGGGTTATCATATGAACGCGGAAAGTGGCGCCGACGTAAAGCGAGCAAGGAGAGAGCCTTGCCCATGTTCACGCAAATTACCAAACCACCCTTTACAGATAAGGGTAAGGAAGTCATCTGGCGTGAAAAGAAAATTATGACTTACTGGGCGATTGAGGAGAAACGTTTTCAAGACGCATATGATCTCACGCTAAACCATGGCCTCACACGGGGAACAGCGTTTGCCGAAGCAGAGTTCCTCGCGGGCTGGTTGGCTCTCAGAAAGCTTGGGCAGCCAACACGTGCGCTCGACCATTTCACAAAACTAAAATCGGGCGTTGGCCTTCCAGTCTCAAAAAGCCGCGCCGCCTATTGGCAAGGACGGGCAGCGGAGGTTAAGAATGACCCCAATGCGCAAGCTTATTATTCGGACGCCTCTCAATATGTGAACACTTTTTTTGGGCAATTAGCTGCCGAAAAATTAAGCGGGCGGCTTTCTATGCTTGTTCTTCCTCCTGAACCTGATCGCATCGCTTACAACACACAATACGATAGTGACCCCCGTGTCATGGCTATGAAAATGTTTGGCGAACTTGATGACGAACGGTTTTACACTCAGTTCTCGTTTCATCTTGATGACGAACTTCAGACCGCGAACGAACTTTCACTTCTCGCTGAAACTGGTCGAGATTTTGGCTATATGCGTCCCTCCATACGCGCTGCCAAACAAGCGGGCCGTGTCGGCGCAATGTTGACCGAAACTGGATACCCTCTGGTGCCTGCAATTGAAGCTTTAGACAGTAAATTTGAAAAAGCATTTGTTTACGCTATTGCCCGACAAGAGAGCGAATTCAACTACAGCGCAGTGAGTTCTGCTAAGGCTTATGGCTTGATGCAAATGATAAATTCTACAGCCCGCGCGACGGCCCGCAAACACCGTATCCCGTATGATCGAGCGCGTATGACAACAGACATGTCCTACAGCGCAACTCTTGGAGCTTATCATCTTGAAGATCTCTTAAAGCGTTATGATGGAAGTTACATTATGACAGCTGCAGCCTATAATGCTGGGCCCCATCGCGTTACAAGATGGATTAAAACTTATGGCGATCCGCGTACAGATGAAATCGACCCTATTGATTGGCTTGAAAGTCTGCCATTTTCAGAAACTCGCAATTACATACAGCGCGTGATGGAAAACATGCAGGTTTACAGAGCCCGTCTTAACGGCGGAAGTTCTGACAACCGTAGCAGTAGTGACCTAAGCATGGGGTCTGGCTGATAAGCTTCCCTTAACAGGTCAAATTCAGCGTCTTAAACCAGACGGCTTTGCTTTTTAGCCGCACCAATAAATCCAGAAAACAGCGGATGCGGCTCAAAAGGGCGGGACTTAAGTTCCGGATGATATTGAACGCCTACGAACCATGGGTGAGTTGGAATTTCAACTATCTCAGGCAAAACGCCGTCAGGTGACATACCGGAAAAGACAAGACCTGAGTTTTCTAAACGCTCTTTATAGTCAATATTGACCTCATAGCGGTGGCGGTGGCGTTCCTCAATTTTTAAGGTGCCATATTCTTTAGCGACGAGCGAGCCTTTCTCGAGAACTGCGGGATAAGCCCCTAGACGCATAGTTCCGCCAAGGTCGGTATCCTTTGTGCGCTCCATTCGCTCATTCCCTTTGTTCCATTCGGTCATGAGGCCAACAATATTCTCACCCGATTCACCAAATTCAGAGCTACTAGCTGTTTTAATATCAGCCATATTGCGCGCCCATTCTACCACAGCCATCTGCATGCCAAGACATATTCCAAAGAACGGAACATTCGATTCACGTGCATATTTTACAGCTTTAATTTTACCTTCCGTACCGCGTTCACCAAAACCACCAGGTACTAATATACCATGTGCGCCTCGTAACAACGCCGCTTGATCACCACTTTCAAAACTCTCAGCTTCAATCCAACGGATATTAATTTTAACTTTATTGGCAATGCCGCCATGAACAAGCGCTTCGCTCAGCGATTTATAGGCATCGGGTAAAACCGTATATTTACCGATAACAGCAATCGTCACCTCACCATCGGGATTATGTAGTTTTTCAGAAATTTCTGTCCAGCGGCTAAGATCCGCATTAGGCGGTTCATCGATACGAAAATGCGACAGCACTTCGCGGTCAAGCCCCTCTTCGTGATAAGCTAGCGGCACGTCATAAATCGAGCGCGCATCAAGACCTTGGATAACCGAGCTTTCACGAACATTACAAAAACGCGCAATTTTACGGCGATCGCCATCATCAATTTCGCGATCGGCACGGCACAATAAAATATCAGGCTGAATACCAATAGAGCGAAGCTCTTTTACACTATGCTGTGTCGGTTTGGTTTTCATCTCTCCTGCCGCTTTAATAAACGGTAGGAGAGTAACATGGATATATACCGAGTCACCGATTGGCAGTTCCTGACGCAGCTGCCGCAGAGCCTCAAAGAATGGTAGCCCTTCGATATCACCTACTGTGCCACCTACTTCGCAAAGCACGAAGTCAACATCGTCACCCGCATCTGACAAGACAAAGTCTTTAATTTGATTGGTGACGTGCGGAATAACTTGAACCGTTGCGCCTAAATAATCACCGCGCCGTTCTTTTTGAATGATGTTGGAGTAAATACGGCCTGTTGTAACATTATCAGATTGAGCCGCCGAAACACCTGTAAACCGCTCATAGTGACCAAGGTCGAGATCAGCCTCTGCCCCGTCATCCGTGACATAAACTTCACCGTGCTGAAAAGGCGACATAGTCCCCGGATCGACATTAAGATAAGGATCAAGTTTACGAAGTCGTACCTTATATCCGCGCGCCTGTAATAACGCGCCAAGCGCTGCTGAGGCCAAGCCTTTGCCAAGTGAAGATACAACCCCGCCTGTAATAAAAATGTAACGCGGCATAGCCTATTTCCGTCCGATGACCGTGTCCCAATGGGACGCCGAAAACGCTTATTCGTCTTCTGGCTTTTTCGGGTCTTCTGACGTCGCCGTCTCA
>CAZFWZ010000133.1:0-4858 GCA_964522765.1 uncultured Caulobacterales bacterium
TGCTTGGACTTATGCTCACGCGGAAAGTCTTTGCTCTATGAGAGATTTAAAATAATGAGCCGCGTTCAAACCATTGAAGTGCCCGAAGGCGACGCAGGGTCGCGCCTTGATCGTTGGTTTAAGCGTCTCTTTCCGCACATCGCCCATGGCCGCGTTGAAAAGCTGCTGCGTACTGGCCAGCTGCGTGTTGACGGCAAACGCGCCAAAGGTAATTTTCGTCTTGAAGCAGGTCAAATGGTGCGCGTGCCTCCGCTCCCAGACTCGACGGTTGAAAAAGAAGATGCAGTGATTCACCCCGCCGATGAAGCCTTCATGCGCGGGCTCGTCATATATGAGGATGATGACCTTATTGCACTTAATAAACCTTTCGGATTGGCTGTGCAGGGCGGATCAAAAACCTACCGGCATATTGACGGGCTGTTGCCCGCACTGGGTCAAGGATGCCGCCTCATCCACAGACTGGACCGCGATACCTCAGGTGTTTTGCTTGTTGCTAAAAACCGCGCAGCTGCAGCTTGGGCCGGAAAAGCGTTTCAAAGCCGACGCGCGGAGAAGATTTATTGGGGCATCAGTAACGGCGTTGCCCGTCCGCTTTCCGGCGAAGTCAAAGGCTATATTGCCAAGGGTAAATCAGATATTTCTTTTGGCCGTATCAATGAAGGCCGCGAGGTGATGGTTGCGGTTAAACACGGCGCAGCAGGCGCGAAACATGCGCGGACGCTTTTTCAAACTGTTGCGCAGGCCGGCCAGAAAGCAGGTTGGGTGGTGATGCAACCGTTAACAGGACGCACACATCAACTTCGCCTACATATGCAGCTTTTGGGCGCGCCATTAGTGGGCGATCCTAAATATTTAACTGACCGACCAAAGCCTGGTGGCTTGGCGGATCAACTACACCTTCATGCCCATAGTATTTATATGCCGCGCCCGAATGGAACTCATGTGTCTGTTACCGCGCCGCTTTCCGAGCACATGACCGACAGTTTCCGTACACTTGGATTTGATTTAAACATGTCTATTCCGCCTATGACTGAAGATATTTAGAGCCGCTCTCGTGACAGTAGAAGATAGATTAAAAGCGGCGCACACAGCGTATAAGAATAAAGACTACTCCGGCGTGATAACTGAGGCTAACGCCGCGCTTGAGCTAGAGCCGAGCGCGCATAAAGCCCATCATATTATGGCTATTGCTGCGCGCGATCAAAATGATTGGCCGCGCGCATTAACAGCCATAGAGGCAGCTCTGAAAATTGAGCCGCGCGATGCGGAATGCCTAAATACATATGGTAATCTTCTGGCTCCTCTAAACCGCGAGTTTGAGGCGATTGCGGCCTATAAAGCTTCGCTGGATATTGCACCTAATTATGTGCAGCCCGCAATTGCTTTAGGGCAATTATATCTTTTCCAAAAAAATCCGATCCAAGCGGCGGATGTGTTTCAAACGGCGCTCTCTCATAATGCTGAGCATACTGTATTACTCAAAGGGCTTTTATATGCGCTTAAAGACGCGCAGCAGTTTGAGGTCGCGAGTGATTTGCTCGCGAAACTTCCGCCGTCACCCGATATAGCTTTAGCGGCTGGACAAATTGCAAAGGCGCGGCGTCAGACGCCTGTGGCTGAAGCTAATTTTTTGCGGGCCCTATCTCATCCGCCGTCATCACTCTCAGCGTTTAAAAACCTCGTGCAAATGCGTTGGAAAGACAGAGGTGACGGAGAAGAGGTGGCCGCGAGTTTAATTCACACCTTTGTCAATGATAATCCAGAAGCCGGCCCGTTTTACCTCTTCGGTGCAGAGCTTTTGTCGGAAATGGGTCACGCACAAGCCGCGCTAGACTTAATTGACCGTGCCGAAACTAAATTTGGCGAAGTCACTGAGACGCAGTCTGTGAGAGCCAAAGTTTTGATTGAGTCTGGCCGCGGCTCAGCGGCTTTTGAATGCTCCAATAAAGCCCTGCAGTCGCGCCCGGGTGATTTATCTATCATGGCTGGGTATATCCGTTCGGCGCTAATGGTTGGTGAGGGGGAACTCGCCTTGCAAGCGTCCAAAGCTGCTCAGCAGCGTCAGCCTAAGAACCAATTTTGGATAGCTACCGAAGCTACGGCTCTGCGCGTCATCGGGCGGGATGATGATTATGCCCGTCTCTATAATTATGATTTTGTCAAAGCTTATGACATAGCGCCGCCTCCTGAATATAATACTCAGGCTGAGTTTTTAAATCAGCTCAAAAACGCGCTTATGCAGCGGCATATCCATAAGGCCCATCCGCTGGGCCAAAGCCTTCGCGGGGGAACGCAAACATCGAAAGATTTACGTTTCGCAAATGACCGTATCATTCAAGATTTTTTCCAAGCACTGTCTGCACCGGTGCGCGATTATATCGCCGCTATGCCAGATGATAACAGCCATCCGCTGCATAGCCGCAAACGCAAAGGTTACCGCCTAACCGGGGCGTGGTCTGTCCATCTCAAAGGTGAAGGGTTTCATGTCAATCATGTTCACCCCGACGGCTGGATAAGCTCTGCCTTTTATGTTGATGTGCCCGATGATACGCAGGCCCGCCAAGACAAAGCAGGCTGGATTGCTTTTGGGAAACCGCCTTTTGAGGCCGTGGATAAAAGCGGGAAATCACTTAGCGCGCAACATATGCTAGCTCCGACCTCTGGCCGCCTTCTGCTCTTTCCAAGTTATATGTGGCACGGCACAGTGCCGCTGCCAGAGAGTAAGAACACGCGGCTCACCCTCTCATTTGACGCGGCGCCGACTTAATGCCCTTCGTGATTTTTGATATAGACGGCACACTTGTCGATAGCCGCAAGGTTATTTCTGACTGCATGGCCGCGGCATTTATACGGCGTGACCTTATTGCGCCAAGTTACAATCAAACGCGTAAGATAGTTGGACTGTCTTTGTTAGAAGCCGTTGACAAACTCGCGCCGCCGAACCTTTCTCATGACGATCTTTTGAAATTAGTAGAGGTTTATAAAGATGAGTTTATTTCCCGCCGCCGCGCAGGTGAGCTGCATGAACCCCTCTATGATGGGGCATTGGATTTATTGAAGAGTTTAAAAAAGGCCAATTGGGACATTGGCGTGGCGACTGGTAAGTCGCGGCGCGGCCTTGACGCGATAATCAAGACCCATGGTTTTGACGATTATTTTGATTGTCATTTTTGTGCTGATGACGGACCTGGCAAACCGCATCCTCATATGGTTCAGGCTAACCTTGAGGCGCTTGGACGCTCGGCTAGTTCCAGCGTGATGATCGGCGATACAAGCTTTGATATGATTATGGCCAAAGCGGCAGGGGTAAGGGCTTACGGCGTTGACTGGGGGTTTCACACGGCGGAAGAAATTAAGGCAGGCGGGGCTGACGCTATGTTTTCTACGATGGAGTCTCTTTCGGCAGGCCTAAAGACTTTCGCGTTAAAATTGGCGGCGTGAGTTATGGCGAAACCTAAAACCAAAAGGTTCTATAGACAGGTGAGTACGGCTCAGACCGGTGAGGGCTGGACAGTGTTACTGGATGGGCGAACCTTAAAGACGCCCGGTAAATTGCCGCTTATGGCGAAATCCCAAACCCATGCTGAATTAGTTGCAGCTGAGTGGGAGGCGCAGGACGAAATTATTAAACCGCATCTTATGCCCGTGACTCGGCTTTATAACGTGGCGCTGGAGCGTACGCCCGAAAACCGGAATGTACTTATCGCCGAAGTCACAAAATATGCGGGCACGGATTTGCTCTGCTACCGCAGTGAATTTCCGCAATCTCTCGCCTTACTTCAGTCTCAAAACTGGGATAAATGGCTTGATTGGGCCCGTGAGCAAGGGATTGATTTAAAAACGCGCCAAGGCATTGTGGCTCTGGAGCAGGATGAAAAGGCGCTAAAAAAAGTGTCTGAAATTGCGGCGGGGTTTGATGATTTAAACTTGACTTTGCTCGCCCATATAAATGCAATTTATGGGTCGGCCATTCTCGCTCTTGCGGTGATGAAAGGCGCGCTCTTGGCCGAAACAGCTTATGAGCTGTCGCGTCTTGATTTTAATTATCAAGCCGAGCATTGGGGGCAAGACGATGAGGCGGACCAGCTTGCTGAGCTCACGCGCGTTGAAGTGATTGCCCTGTCTAAATTATTATAATTCTTAAAGAGGATTATGACCGAACTCGCAGCAGGGCTTAGTTTATAACAGGCTCCAATGAGCTCGCTGCGACTTTCTGGCCCGACTGCTGGCTTGCGAAATGCGGGCTGTGAACCTATGAGGGCGTCATGATGGATAAAGCCGTAAATTTGTTTCTGCGCCCCACTGGTGAAATAAGCGCAAAGCCCTACCTCATAGGTGTGGCCGGAATTGCTGTGTTTGTGATCGCCGTAAATTCATTCCTGCGGTCGCTCACGCCAGGCGGGCTGAGCTTTTCCGTTGCGCTCGTGTTTCCTTTTTTGGCGCTCTATCTAATATACTGTGTCTACGGAAAACGGCTGCATGATATGGGCTTTTCTGTTTGGCCTTTAACAGGCGTAATCACCGCCGAATTATTTGTTATGATGGGGCTGATGCTGGCTTTTGGCGGATCAGAGTATTTCGAAGGTTTCGCGCAATATGACCGCAAGGCCGTCATTGACGAAGCCGTGCGGCAAGCCCTTATTGCCGATTATCAAGCCGAGCAAGCCGCCAATATAGGAACGATTAAAATCGCGCTTTGGATACTGCCTGTTGTTTTTACAACATGGCTTGCCCTTGGTCCGAAGCGCCCGCGCAGGCTGCGCACTTAAACAAAACTGACTTGAAAACTTCAATGGTACGGATGGCCGGAATCGAACCGGCACTCCAAAGGAACCGGATTTTGAATCCGGCGCGTCTA
>CAZFWZ010000134.1:0-656 GCA_964522765.1 uncultured Caulobacterales bacterium
CGCAGATAATCCGTTTCTAGACTTACAAATTTGGCCACATATTAAGCGCCGAGACGATGATATTGTAATCGCGACCTATGCAAAATTTGGCCACCTTCGTATGCAAGTTATCCTGCATGAGCTGGTTTCGGCTTCAAAAGGAGGCCAAAATAGACTTTTGCCATGGGTGGAATTAAGTCATCAAAAATCTAAAAAACGGATTGATGTATTAGAGGAATTTACTGGTCGACGTATTCTGAGAACTCACCTTCCGTCTGACAACATTCACAAACATTCAGGTAAGTATATTTTCATAGGGCGCGACCCACGCGATTTGGTCTTCAATGCGTTTCATTTTCTCAAGGGAGTGAATGAAAATTGGTATAATCATTTCGGTCAATACGGGCCGCAATTAAGCAAACCTACTCAGAACTTTGAGAGTTTTTGGAAAGAGTGGATGGAGAATGATGGAGAGCCCCTCTGGCCGTATTTCCAGCACCTTCAATCATGGTGGAAAAAACGATATGAAGCGAACGTACTCCTAATTCATTTTTTGGATTTTAAAGATAATATGGAAAAAGAGCTTCGCCGCATTTCAGATTTTTTAGATTTGAAAATTAGGCCTGAGTCTTGGCCAGACCTTTTAGAAGCCTGCAATTATTCTAGAGTTTCGAAGG
>CAZFWZ010000134.1:666-4823 GCA_964522765.1 uncultured Caulobacterales bacterium
GGAACGGCGTTAGAGTACTTAGTGAAGAGGCATCTCTCTCTCATTCCTGGAAAGAATGTCTAACAGATATTGATGAGGCTGAACTTGAAAATAAAGTTATCGACATAATAGGAAAGACTGGAAAAAACTGGTTGTTAAGACACTGATGATTTTGTCAGCAAAGGAGACTTTATTCATCAGTACATACCCTTCGAGTCAAACGAAGGCTGCGCAAAGATATTTATAAGCGCTTAATCTCAATATCTAAAATTGTCGAAACTAGGGTTATCACAATGCAGTCAAAGTGTTTCTTTTAGCCAGTTAAGAATGCGGTCTTGAAGACCCGCATCGCCTTTAAATATATGCACACCGTGTGCGTTTGAACCTTTGATGATTTCTAGGCGTTTGGGTGCGGAAGCTATTTTGTGTAACTCAGCCGCCCATTTAGCCCGCTTACCGTCTTGTTCCAATTCAGATGCAAGCAAAAAAACTGATGAAAATTCAGAAAAATTCTTCGGCCCGCCTGCAAGATTAAGTGCTGCTGATGTTTTACCTGAGATGGCAACGGCCGTTTTAACCTTATAGTTCGAAGACCCTACGGCCATACAAGCCAAATTTGCTCCAATAGAAGACCCAACAACGGCTATTCGGTTGAGATCAACATCGTCACGCTCACCCAGATATATAAGCGCGGCTTGTAAATCGAGTGGCGCGCGATTGGGGTCATCGAATAGGGCAATATCTGCAGCTCCCTCAGACAGGCCATGCCCACGTACGTCATAGGCCAGGGCAATCATGCCGCTAGTGACAACATTGCGATAAAGCGCAGTTGACGTCCATTCTGATTTATCGGACCCACCTTGGTGAATAAATATAACGGCAGGATAATTTTCTTGATTGTTTTTTGGTACACTTACGGTGGCGCTGATCTCAACTTGGTCGTGAGTTTGAAACCTTATCATGTCTCTCTCAGGTGAGATATTTGAACATGCACACACCCCAAAACTCAGCCATAAAGCCACCAAAAATAGAAGTTTAGGTCTGTATTTAATCACGGTTAGGGTCTCGTATCTGTGTTCCAGCTTTTAATAAGTTTGATACCTTAGAAGCGCCATAATGGGGAAGGGCTTTACAGATTTCTAACATACTTCGGACAGCGGTGGTGGTAGAGTGTAACCTAATTAAAGAGCTATCCCGCTTATGTCCGTTATTAAAGCGATTAGCTGCTTGGCGGCTAGCCGTATATCGGAAGGCCTTTTATTGACGCGGGCGAGCATCATGGCGCCTTCAAGTGTTGCAAGGTAGGTTTTTGCAAAACGAGTTGCATCAAGCTCAGAGATAAATTCGCCCTTGGATTGGCCTTTTGAAATGATATCCGACAAGACTTCATGTTGGTCTTTGAAAAACGCACTTATGACTAACCGAAGATCTGGCTCGACACTGTTAATTTCACTGGCCAGCATACCACACAAACAAAGCCTGTTCTCCTGTTTTAGTGTTGTTTCAAACACGCCTGCATAGGCCTCTAGTATAGCGGGGGCTGTTTTATGACTTACGACTAATTGGTCAGTGAGTTCCTTAAAGACAGAACGATATTGCGTTGCAACGGCTACGGCCAGATCAGTTTTGCCAGGATAATAATAATGAATGCTGGAGCTCTTTACGCCAACTTCACTCGCAATGTCACGGAAGCTGAAGCCATTGTAACCCCGCATTTGGATTAATCCTTGTGCGCAATCCAAAATTTGATCGCGAGTGTTTAATGTACTCGTCATTACGTATTTCTCTTTCGAAAACAATACTATCTACCTGTTGATAGGCTATTGACTAGCAAATATCAAGGCTGGACGAAACTCGTCTAATCTTCAGGATGAAATTATCCTAAAGGCGATTGGGTAACTCAATAACTTTAGTCAGCTGGTTGCTCTCTTTGGCCCTTTACTCTTTTAAAAATGAGTAAAGCTATAAACGCTATTATCGCCACGATGGGGAGGTATTTTTTTGCTTCTTCTCCGGCGACCTCACCCAAAAGATTGAAAAGCCCAAATGCTATGCCAATGTATATAAGGGCTGACAAAAATATGAAGCTGGCAAATTTGAGGAAGGGTGCCTGAAAAAATCCAGCGGCAATATAGAGCGGAATACGGGTTCCGGGTACAAATCTTGCGACCATGATCGATTTACCAAGGTTGTGAACTATACTGTCCTTCGCTTTTAAAATACGCGGGTTCTCAGCATGTTTTTTTGCCCATGGCTGTGTAATGGCGGCGCGGCCTAACCAGTATTTCCACAAGTCGCTTATCGTCAGGCCAATCGTAATGGCTATAAACATTGCCATGGGCGTACCTATGCCGCTTACAGATGCAGAGGCTGCGCCTAACACGGCAGCGTCTTCCTGGATAAAGGGGCCAATCAGAGCGCACAGATAGGGGAACCATTCAGAATTTTCGAAAATATTTTCCATTTAACCAAACCATTTTTAGGGCTCTTCAGCGGGTTGTATTGTAAGTGCTCCGAAGCCTTAACGCAGGCTCTGTCATACCGTATGCTACAGAATTGGAACTTCAGTCGCGTCCAACTATTATGCTCCGATTAGGTTTAAACTTTGCTGTTTCTACCTTTAATCTTTGTGAAAATAAAATAAATTATAAAGAGAACTACAGCGAAGAGCGGTAAATATATTTTTAGCTTATCGCCGGCTATTTCCCCGAATACATGAAATAGAGTAAAGGCTATTCCAAGATAAAGCGCGGCAGAGGTCACCACAAATATCAAAAATTTAGGAAAGCTCACATTAAAAAATCCCGCGCCGACATAAAAGGGTATGCGTACGGCAGAAATAAACCGCGCCATGAAAAGAGATTTCCCGAGATTGGTTTTAACATTATCTCCGGCCTTTAAAATCTTTGGACTTTGCGCATATTTTTTAGCCCATTCACGCGTCGTTGCGGCGTAGCCAAGTCCGTATTTCAGTGAAGCGCTGGCTGTAAGTCCCGCGGCCGTAAATAAGAATCCCAAAAATGGGTCTCCCAAACCGCTCGCGCAGGCAGAGGCTGCGCCAAGAATTGAAACATCTTCCTGAAGGAAGGGGAGTAGGAAAAAGCAAATATAGAGGCCGAGTTGATATTGTTGTATAAACTCTGTCATTGTGTAGACGACGTTTTAAGGGTGAGTTTATATAAGCCGAGACATATGAGAACCATAGCGAAAGAGAAAAAGCACTGCGGTATGCCATAAGCACCGATGGGGCATATATGGTCTGTTACCAATCCGAGCATCACGCCAACTTCAACGGCGACGCCCATTAAGGCGAGTAAAAATACAGGGATCCAACCAATATAAAACAATTTTTTGGTGAAAGCCTTTTTGACAAATATCGCTGCAAGAACAACGCAGAGATAGCCTAAGAACACAATGATGCAGGCCGGGATGGGACCTAGCTCAGGGCAGACCTCTCCATGTTGCATATGGTCGATTGACAATCTCAGGCCAGCCAGGGTGCCTAACCCAGCTAGGACAATCAGAGCGAGACGAGGAAGTATATTTATGGACACAACGAGGCCCCCTTATGTTGTGACGTTTTTTTGTCGTCCAAAGAACATAGCCAAAGCAAAGACAATGAAATGCGTGGCATTCATGGCGACGGGCATTACATAGTGGCCGATTTTCGTTTTGAAGATATAGAGCATCAACATCGTCACAAGTAGAACTATGGGGCTAAAAATAGCCATCCATTTTGGAAAAGCCGTTTTGCCCGTGAGGATCAATTTGATCCAAATCACAGAGACAATGAGCATGGCCAAACGCAGTACATTTATGAAAGGCTCATTATGTTCTGCAAATAGTGTGAGCAGAGGTTTTAAGTCTTGGCCCGCTGCGATTTCATGAACTGTCGCGCCAAGAAAGAACCGTTGACCAATCCACGCTGTGGCAACGGCAAAAGCATACGCGCCAATCAAGAAAAAGGCTTTGGACTGTTTTGGTCCAGCAGGTTCTAATTTCTTTGACAAGTGCCAATAGCCTAGCAAATAGAGCGGAGCCGCGAGGACAGTTAGAAAATGACCAAAAGATAGCCGCGCCGCAGAAACTTCATTGAAGTAGAGATAGTCTGTCACATCTGTAATGTCGCTGTTCGGGGCGAATTGCATCGAGAATTCCCCAATACCGACAAGGATAGC
>CAZFWZ010000135.1:0-4716 GCA_964522765.1 uncultured Caulobacterales bacterium
GCACGCTAAACCGAGTACAATAAAGCCGCATGGGCCCGCCAATTCCCATCCACGGCTACTATTATCAGGATATTGGGCTAACTGCATCACCGCCGATATCAACCACACAATGCCTATACCGAGCAGAAGAATTGAGGCAGCAGTTTCAAACGTCCTAGAGGCGCCAACTGCGCGGCTCTGCTCACCTATTTTCAGCGCCCACGCCAAAACTGCGCCAACTATAAACTGATAGGTCATTGTACTCCCGATGAGCGCGAGTGCAGGTGAAGAGGTCTGCGGACCTCTGATATGATACATCTGGAACATTGCAATCAGCAGCGCCCACCATATCAGGCACGGCAGCAGCGCTGGCCTTGGCAGCAGCATTATCCCTGCAAACACCAGATAGAAATACATCTCATGCACAAGGGTCCAGCCAACGGCGAGCAGAGGCTCTCTATCATGTGGAAATAGCGCGAAGCTTTTTAAGATATCGGGCGGAGCATCAATGCTAGAGAATACCATGTCGGGACGGATAAACCAAAATGCCAAAAGCACGAGACTAACAATCCAGTAAAGCGGGTAAATGCGCGCGGCGCGGCTCCAGAGAAATTCGCCCGCTGCTTTCACCCCGCGCGGGCGCTCCCACATGACATAAACCATGATAAAGCCTGAGATAACGAAAAATAAATCCACGCCAACCATGCCATAGGCCGCCCAATCTCCAAGGATTTGATCAGGGCTATATTTGCGCTCAACAATTAAAAGATGACTGACGACCACCATGAACGCCGCGATACCTCGCAGGGCTTGAATATGGTCAAGCCGATTTAAGTCTGGAGGCGTTTCAATTGACATAACATTTATATAACGCCGCCGCGCGAAAGCGAAAGTAGATATAGCGTGCACGGCATGTTAAAACGCATTATGCGCACACGTTTTGCCCCCTCGCCCACTGGCTATTTGCACCTCGGACATGCTTTAGCAGCTAGTGAAGCGTTTGGTTTCGCGAAGAGGAACGGCGGTGAGTGTTTACTGCGCATTGAAGACATAGATCATACGCGCTGCAAGCCGGACTACACGCAAGCTATTTATGAGCATCTAGACTGGCTCGGCTTTGATTGGCCCAAGCCAGTGCGTGTGCAAAGCGAGCATATATCCAGCTATCAAAACGTGCTCGAAAGCTTAAAAGAGCGAGAGCTACTTTATCCGTGTTTTCTTACCCGCAGCGAGATTAAGTCCAATTCATCCGGCGGGGTTTACAGGGGGCCAAAAACCCGCCTCAGCCGCAGCGAATTAGAAGACAGAATAGCTCAAGGCGAAACGCCCGCTTGGCGCCTGTCTCTATCGCGCTGCCAAGATATATTGGGCGCAGATTTCAGCCGCTTGGACTATCAGGAAACGGGCGAGAACCTTGCCCCTGCCCCATTTGGGGATGAAGTTCTTGCCCGCAAAGATATCGGTCTGTCTTATCACCTCTGCGCGGTTCATGATGACGCCCTGCAGGAGATAACCCACATCGTACGCGGCGTAGATATCGCGCCGCATACGCGTTTTCATGTGCTGCTCCAAAAACTGATGGGCTACCTCACACCCGCCTATCATCACCATGAATTATTGCGGGGTAAAGACGGCGAAAAGCTAGCGAAGCGAAATGCCGATACATCTATTTTTGAACTTCGCGCGTCAGGGTTTTCCTCGCAAGAAATCTTAGATTTAGCTCGAGGATTAGGCTAAAGCTCTGCTATGAGTTCATTTGTTCAAGACATTTGGTATTTTGCAGCTGTGTCTGGCGACATAAAGACCGGTGCGCTTATCCGCCGCGTGATAGCCGGCGAGCCCATAACACTGGGCCGCAAGCGCGACGGTTCTGTTTTTGCCTTACGTGATATATGTCCCCACCGCGCCGCGCCCTTGTCCAAAGGCCGCATAGTAGACGACGTTGTAGAATGCCCCTATCACGGCTGGAAGTTCGGGACATCTGACGGGACCTGCACCGCCATCCCCGCGCTCACATCCGACCAAGAAATGGACACGACTAAAATTAAAGTCCGCCATTTCCCCGCCCGCGAAGACGGACAATTAATTTGGGTGTATCTTTCATCTAATAAGCGCTTTTCTGGCAATCCGCCTATTCATCCGCCTGCTGTCCCATTCGCTAACCGCAAACCCGTTATCAGCGACGCGGTCATGCTGAATTGCCATGTCGACCATGCCGTCATTGGCCTTATGGACCCGGCGCACGGCCCCTATGTCCATAGCCAGTGGTGGTGGCGAAGCCAGCATAGCATTCATGAGAAGGCCAAAGCCTTCGAGCCGCGCGAGCGGGGCTTTGCCATGGCCGCCCATACACCTAGCTCTAATAGTTTTGCATACAAGCTGCTCGGCGGGACGCCCATCACAGAAATCAGCTTTCGTCTCCCGGGTATTCGCACAGAAGAGATTAAAGTCGGCGAAAAAACGCTGCTGTCTTTTACGGCCGTCACGCCAATCGATGAAACCCAAACAGAAATCCGCCAGATATTTTTCACGGATATGGTGATTGTAAAACTGCTCTCGCCGATTATAAAAATCGGCGCGCGAAAATTTCTACGTCAAGACGCCCACATGGTCGATTTACAGCAGATGGGCCTTCGCTACGACCCCACGCTTATGCTGATAGAAGATGCGGATACCCAAGCCAAATGGTATCATGCCATAAAACGCGAATGGGCCGCCTCGAACGCGCAAGACCGCGCCTTTAAAAATCCTGTAAAAGCCAAAACGCTAAAATGGCGCAGTTAATTTTGAGACAAATCTGCGTCTCGCGCGTATAGTAGGGGTAAGACAAAGGAAAAACTATGCTTGTAATATTGCTCTCCGGCCTAACGATCGCGGCTTTCGGGTTTGTACTTTTCACCCTCATTATGGGCGCTAAATCCATGGGGTCTAAAGAGGCCACAGGTCATCAACAATCTAACAAATGGATGCAGCGCCGCGTAGTTGGACAATTTGCGGCGATTGGCCTGCTATTTCTGACATTTTATGTGAAGAAGAACGCAGGCGGCTAATGGTTAAACTCAACAAGATTTACACGCGCACGGGTGATGACGGCTCAACAGGCCTTGTAGATGGTTCGCGCGTCTCGAAAGCGGACCTGCGCGTACAGGCTTACGGCGATGTTGACGAAACAAATAGCGTGATTGGCCTCGTGCGGCTGCACCTTGAAAATCGCCGCCTCGACGCCATGCTCGAGCGCATACAAAATGACCTTTTTGATCTTGGTGCAGACCTCGCTACGCCGCTCCCAATAGAGGGCGAGAAAGACAGCGAGTATGCGCTGCGCATGGTCGCCGAACAAGCCGCGCGGCTCGAAACTGAACTTGACGCCCTTAATGCTGACCTTGAGCCGCTGACCAGTTTTGTACTGCCGGGAGGGCATCCACCTGCCGCCTATTTACATCAAGCCCGCACCGTCTGCCGCCGCGCCGAGCGCGTAGCTGTGCTGTTTGCCCATGACGCAGATGTGAACCCGCATGCGTTGACTTACCTCAACCGTCTGTCAGACTTTCTGTTTGTCGCGGCCCGTTGGTGTAATGACCAAGGACAGACAGACATAAATTGGATTCCCGGCGCAAATAGATAACACCCCCCAAAAGAGAGACCTAATATGAGCGATTATACCCCCCCTAAAGTTTGGACATGGGATTCAGAGAACGGCGGTAAATTTGCCAATATCAACCGCCCTATCTCCGGTCCAACCCATGAGAAAACCTTGGACGTAGGCAAACACCCACATCAGCTCTACTCACTCGCCACCCCGAATGGGGTGAAGGTCACTGTCATGCTTGAAGAGCTATTAGAGGCGGGCGTTAAAGACGCTGAGTATGACGCCTACCTCATCAACATTAGCGAAGGCCCTCAATTTGGCAGTGACTTCGTCGCGATAAACCCTAATTCAAAAATCCCCGCGATGATGGACCACAGCACGACCCCGCCAACGCGTCTGTTCGAGAGCGGCTCAATCCTTTTATATCTCGCCGAAAAATTTGACATGTTTATCCCCAAAGATCCTGCGGGCCGCGCCGAATGTATGAACTGGCTATTTTGGCAAATGGGCAGCGCGCCCTATCTTGGCGGCGGCTTTGGGCATTTTTATGCCTATGCACCTGAAAAGTTTGAATATCCGATCAACCGGTTTGCCATGGAAATAAAACGCCAGCTTGACGTGCTAGATAAAAACCTCGCGGATCGCCGCTTTATGACAGGTGATGACTACACAATCGCCGATATGGCGATTTGGCCTTGGTACGGGGTCTTAGTGGCGGGCAAAATTTATGACGCCGCAGAGTTTCTTTCTGTGCATGAGTATAAAAACGTCATGCGCTGGCAGGAAGAGATTTATGCGCGTCCCGCTGTGAAGCGCGGCAGTATGGTCAACCGCGCTTGGGGCGAGGACAGCAGTCAACTTCATGAACGCCATGACGCCTCTGATTTTGAAACAAAAACCCAAGATAAACTCGGGGATGCATAAACCTGCTTTAACCTACAGTTAGAAATGCCTTCTAATATGCGATAAGGCGCATCACAATTTGGATAAACGGCTTGAAATGCTCGAACCGTTTGTCCATATCAAGTTTAATTTGGCGTTATAACAGCGTCAATGAAATATAGCGGAGAACCACATGAAAGTCCTCGTCCCCGTCAAGCGCGTGCTTGACTATAACGTCAAAGCTAAGGTCAAATCTGACAATAGCG
>CAZFWZ010000136.1:0-2327 GCA_964522765.1 uncultured Caulobacterales bacterium
AAGCGCAATTTGGCGATTTTGCCAATGGCGCGCAGGTTATGGTCGATCAATTTATTTCAAGTGCGGAACAGAAATGGCTGCGCATGAGCGGCCTCGTGATGTTGCTCCCGCATGGCTATGAAGGCCAAGGTCCAGAACATAGCTCGGCCCGTCTTGAGCGCTACCTACAAATGTGCGCAGAAGATAATATGCAGGTCACTAATATTACAACGCCTGCCAACTACTTCCATGCGCTGCGCCGCCAAGTGAAACGCAACTTCAGAAAACCGCTCATTAACATGAGCCCGAAATCGCTTCTGCGTCATAAGCTTTGCGTCAGCACGTTTAAGGAAATGTCCGACGACACGGAGTTCCACAGATTGCTTTGGGATGATGCGGAATTTAAACCGGACGGCGGCTTTATTAAACTGCGCGCGGATAAAGATATTAAGCGCGTAATACTGTGCACGGGTAAAGTGTATTACGAATTGTTTGAAGCGCGCGAAGAGCTGAAACGCGATGATGTTTATCTGCTGCGTATCGAGCAGCTTTATCCTTATCCGGATGACGCCGTGAGGGAAGAGCTCTCGCGCTTTAAAAACGCCGAAATGTACTGGGTTCAAGAAGAGCCGAAAAACATGGGCGCTTGGGCCTTTATCGAACCTTTCGTCGAAGAGAGCTTAACCGCAATCAAAGCCAAACATAAACGTCTTCGTTATGTCGGACGTAAAGCTGCTGCCTCGACAGCGACAGGCATTGCGGCTAAGCATAAAAAAGAACAACAAGCGATTATTGACGGCGCTTTTGCCAAGTAATCCAGCATTATAGAGTCTGAATATGACTGATATCAAAATTCCAAATGTCGGCGAAAGCGTTAGCGAAGTGACTATCGCGCAGTGGTTTAAAGCTGTCGGCGATACGGTAAAAAAAGATGAGCCCTTGGTTGAGCTTGAAACCGATAAGGCTGCCCAAGAACTTGTGTCGCCCGAAGATGGCGTGCTGGAAGAAATTTTGGTTGCTGAAGGCGACGTCGCGGAAATCGGTGTTTTGATTGCACGTCTTGGCAGCGGCTCAGGCGCGAAAGTGGCGACTCCTGCTAAAAAAGCGGTGCCAAAAGCCGAGGCCTCCGGCGGGGCCGCTATGAATATTGATGTGCCGAATGTCGGCGAGTCTGTCTCTGAGGTTACGATTGCAAGCTGGATGAAGCAGCCGGGCGACGCCGTGGCCAAAGACGAGGCTATTGTTGAGCTTGAAACCGACAAGGCCGCGCAAGAACTTGTCGCGCCAGAATCGGGCGTAATGGGCGAAATCCTAATCGCCGAAGGCGAAGTGGCGACTGTCGGCCAAACGATTTGCACATTGATGGCGGGCGCATCTGGCGGGGCGAGCGCCGCACCTTCTGCGGCGGCGAGTTCGGCTCCTGCGGCCAAGTCTGGCGCGGAATCGGGCGTTGGCGGCACGGCTATGCCATCAGCTTCGCGTATTATTAAAGAAAACAATCTCGATCAAAGCGCTATGTCTGGCACGGGCAAAGATGGCCGTATCACAAAAGGCGATGCGCTGTCTGCGAAAGCTAATCCACCCGCAAGCAAGGCTTCCGCCGCCCCGTCAACACCGCGCGACACGACGCCAAAAGAGTTGGGCCCGCGCGAAGAACGCGTACGCATGTCCCGCATACGCCAGACAATCGCGCGCCGCCTGAAAGACGCGCAAAATACAGCCGCCATGCTGACGACTTATAATGAAGCGGACATGAGCAATATCATGGCGATGCGCGCTCAGTATAAAGAGGTGTTCATCAAGAAGCACGGCGTTAAATTGGGATTCATGAGCTTCTTCGTGAAGGCCTGCGTACAGGCGCTTAAAGATGTTCCAAATGTAAATGCTGAAATCGACGGCACGGACATTATCTATAAAAATTATTACGATATTTCTGTGGCTGTTGGAACGGATAAGGGCCTTGTTGTGCCTGTCTTGCGCGACGCCGATACATTGTCACTCGGCGGTATTGAAAAAGGTATTGGCGCGCTAGGTCAAAAAGCCCGCGAGGGTCAGCTGTCTATGGACGATATGATGGGCGGTACTTTCACCATTTCAAACGGCGGTGTTTACGGCTCTCTCATGAGCTCGCCTATTCTCAATCCGCCGCAGTCAGGTATTCTGGGCATGCATAAAATCGAAAAACGCGCTGTTGTCGTAGACGATCAAATAGTCATTCGCCCGATGATGTATCTGGCTTTGTCTTATGATCATCGCATCGTTGACGGCAAAGAAGCCGTGACATTCCTCGTGCGTGTCAAAGAATGCCTTGAAGATCCAGAGCGTCTTTTGCTTGACCTCTAAGGCCT
>CAZFWZ010000136.1:2427-4714 GCA_964522765.1 uncultured Caulobacterales bacterium
GGGATAATGGGCGTATCGGGCTATGTGCTCGAAATGACGACGGAAGAGGCCGCTTATCTAGAAACTTACGGACAAGCCGCCGCCGATATTCGGCACATAACGCCGAAATGGTCGATTGCAGGATATGCCATTGGTGTGTGGTCGGGTCTGCTGGGGTCTATTTTTCTGCTGCTAAGAAAAGCTTGGGCCATACGTTTTTATATGGTGTCAGCTCTTGGCGCCTTGGTAGGCTGGATTTGGTATATAATTGATCCGCGGGCACATGTCGTAATGTTTGAGGAGGGGGGCTGGATCTTTATGGCGCTTGTTCTCATGACCTGTATGTTTTCCATTTGGTGGACCAAACGCCAAACGTCCAAAGGCCTTTTGAATTAGCACATTTAATTGATTTTACGCGCTGTTGATTTATCGGCGGCGCGCGCCTAGATGTTAGCTCTAAGACACGGAGCTTTTCATGGCAGATATTTACGACCTTATCATTATCGGCGGCGGCCCTGGCGGCTATAACTGCGCTATTCGCGCGGGCCAGCTTGGCCTGAAAGTTGCCTGCGTGGAGACACGCAAGACGCTTGGCGGCACATGCCTGAATGTCGGCTGTATTCCGTCCAAAGCTTTGCTGCACAGCACAGAAATGCTTGAGACAGCAAACACCCATTTTGAAGCTATGGGCCTGACAGGGAAAGTCGGCTTTGATTTGAAGAAAATGATGGCCGCGAAAGGCAAGACCGTTGACGGGCTGACATCTGGCATTGAATATCTATTTAAGAAAAACAAGGTCGAGCATATTAACGGCTTTGGTAAAATCATTGACGCCGAAACGGTCGATGTAGACGGCAAAAAGCTGAAAACAAAAAATATTGTTATCGCGACAGGCTCCGAAGTCGCGACGCTTCCGGGTATTGAGATTGACGAGAAAAAAATTGTCTCATCAACGGGCGCGCTTGATCTTACATCTGTCCCTAAGAAATTACTTGTCATCGGCGGCGGCGTGATTGGCCTAGAGCTTGGCTCTGTTTGGCGGCGGCTCGGCTCAGAGGTGACTGTGGTTGAATATCTTGACGCCATTATGCCCGGCATGGACGGCGAAGTTCAGAAGCAAGCTCTGCGGACTTTCAAAAAGCAAAAGATGAAGTTCGAGCTGGGCCGCAAAGTCACAGGCATTGAGAAAACCAAATCTGGCCTGACGGTCAAAACCGAAGCGGCCGCTGGCGGTAAGGAAAAAGATTTAGAGGCTGATGTCGTATTGGTCTGCATTGGCCGCCGACCCTTTACGAAAAATCTTGGCCTTGAGACGGCCGGCGTGACAACAGATAAGCGCGGCTTCATCGAAACTGATCATTACAAAACAAATGTCTCTGGCATTTGGGCGGTGGGTGACTGTACGCACGGCCCAATGCTCGCGCATAAAGCCGAAGACGAAGGCGTTGCGGTGGCGGAGCTGATTGCGGGCAAAGCGGGGCATGTCAATTATGACGTTATCCCCGGAGTGGTCTATACAGCCCCAGAAATTGCGAGCGTGGGCAAAACGGAAGAAGAGCTTAAAGAGGCAGCTGTGCCGTATAAAACGGGTAAATTTCCGTTTACGGCCAATAGCCGCGCGCGGGCCAATCACGAGACTGACGGCTTTGTTAAAATCCTTGCCCACAGCGAAACGGACGAAATTCTCGGCGCGCATATTATTGGTGCCAATGCAGGTGACCTCATTGCGGAAGTTTGCGTGGCGATGGAGTTTAAAGCGGCGTCAGAAGATATCGCGCGTACCTGTCACGCGCATCCAACGATTACCGAAGCTGTACGTCAGGCCGCTATGGACGTGGAAAAATGGGCGATGCAGATGTAATTTTGGGGGCGCTCTCATAAAAGCCTGCGCGCGTGATAGCCGTCACACACGCAGTAGATATATTGATATAGGCATACTCTTGGACAGACTGTCCATGAATTCCCCTTCTAACTCCCGCGCCTTAAAACGCGCGGGTTTTTTTGTAGCTATTTTAATCCGCCCAACAAATCACGCATTGCATCGAGATAGCTAATCCACGCCAGCCGTCCCTGTTTCGTCAGGTGAACCAGGGTTTGCGGGCGTTTGCCTTTATACCCCTTTTCTTGGCGGATGAAGCCTGCCGTCTCTAGTTTAGTCAGGTGAGTGGAGAGATTGCCGTTCGTCGTGCCAGTCTTCGCCAAAAGCTCGGGAAAGCTCGCAGGATTGACCGCCGAAAGATATGCCATCACGCCAAGGCGAAGCCGCCCATGAATGACATCGTTGATCGCGTTCAGGTCAATCTCAATG
>CAZFWZ010000137.1:0-4590 GCA_964522765.1 uncultured Caulobacterales bacterium
TTTCTATATTGGCGGCGTTCGGGCTTACGGCGTGCTCAGGCGGCGGTGAAGGCGGAGCTGCAATCTCGCAGGCCAATAAGACCCAAGCGCCGCCTAGTAGCGCGGCGATAAGCGCCACTCAGCAGCTCAACGCGCCTTTTAAAGCGTTCCTTGAGACCTATGTCGTCCAAGACAATGGTATCAACCTTGTCCAATACGGCCGTGTGAGCGAAGCGGATCATCAAATTTTGAAAGACTATATCACCACCTTGTCGAGCACAGATACCTCTGGCTATAACGTGGATGAAACTTTCGCCTATTGGTTTAATCTCTATAATGCAGAAACGGTGAATGTGATTTTGGATAATTATCCTGTCTCGTCCATTAAGAAGATTGACTTTCTGGGGCCATGGGACACGGCCAGCCTAACCGTGAATGGTAAGGCGATGTCTTTGAATAATATTGAGCATGATACGATACGTGCGAGTTTTGACGAGCCGCGGATTCACTTTGCGTTTAACTGCGCGTCAATTGGGTGTCCTAATTTGAAAATGTCGCCATGGGAAGCGGCCACTTTAGACGCTGATCTCACCCAAGCCGCGGTGGATTACATCGCCAGCCCGCGCGGCGTTACTGTCAAGGACGGCAAAATTACCGCCGCGAGTATTTTCGATTGGTATAAGCAAGACTTTGGCAGCAGTCAGCAAGACACGCTCAACTATCTGGCCAAATATGCAACGGGAGCTAAGAAAACCGCTCTGCAGAATGCGCAAAAAATAAATAAGTTTAAGTATAATTGGGACTTAAACGAGGCCAAATAAGCCAGGCAGCCCGTATAGGGCTGGCTTATGGCTGGATGGATGAAGCTACGCTTTAGGCGCAGCTTTCTTTTTCGCGGCAGGTTTTTTCTTTGCAGCCGGTTTTTTCTTGGCCGCAGCTTTCTTTTTTGCCGCTGGCTTTTTCTTCTTTGCGGGAGCTTTCTTCTTTTTCTTACCCTTGGCTTCTTTGGCGGCAATATATTCTAGCGCCATTTCAACCGTTATATCCGCAGGCGGTGTGCCGCTTGGGATGGTGGCATTGACTTTTTCATACTTCACATAAGGGCCGTAGCGGCCGTCCATGACTTTAATTGGCTTTTCCGTGGTCGGGTGTAGGCCGAGGTCTTTGAGCACTGTGCCTTGATTACGCCCGCGCCCTGGGTTGGCTTTTTTCTCGGCGATGAGCTCAACTGCGAGGTTCATCCCGACTTCAAACATCTCGTCCGCTGTCTTTAGGTTCACATAGGTGCCATCGCAGAGGATATAGGGGCCAAAGCGGCCAATCGCACCCGTGATCTTTTTGCCAAGCTCTGGATGCATGCCAATTTCACGCGGGAGCGAGAGCAGTCGAAGCGCCTTTTCCAAATCAATGCTGTCATATGGCCAGTCTTTAGGCAGTGACGTCCGTTTTGGTTTGGGCTGTTTCTTAAGCTCTGGGTCGGGCTCTTTTTTCAGTTCCACATAGGGACCAAAGCGGCCTGTCTTGAGCCAAACTTCTCCGCCGCCTTCTTCGGGCCATGGGCCTAGCATTGTGTCTTCATTTTCGGCGTCTGGATTATTGCCGTCGCCAAAGGGGCGCGTGAATTTACAGTCTGAATAATTAGAGCAGCCAACAAAGGCGCCAAATTTACCGAGCTTGAGGGAGAGCTGTCCGTCTTCGCAGCTTGTGCATTTGCGGGGGTCCGAGCCATCTTCTTTGTCGGGGAAGACAAGCGGGCGCAGCGCGTCATTCATCGCGTCGAGCACATGTGTCACGCGCAGGTCTTTAGTTTCGTCAACGCTGGCGGCAAATTGCGTCCAGAAATCCCGCAATAGGATTTTCCAGTTCAAGTCACCTGCAGAGACTTTATCAAGGCGCTCTTCAAGCTCCGCTGTGTAATCATACTGAACGTAGCGCGAGAAGAAATTCTCTAGGAAGGCCGTCACAAGGCGGCCCTTTGCATCGGGGGTAAAGCGGCGCTTTTCTAGCAGCACATATCCGCGGTCTTGGAGAACTTTCAGGATAGAGGCGTAAGTCGACGGGCGGCCAATGCCGAGTTCTTCCATGCGCTTGACAAGGCTAGCCTCTGAATAACGCGGCGGCGGCTGTGTGAAATGTTGAACGGAGTTGACCTCGCCCGATTTCGCATCATCGCCTTGCTCAACGGGCGGGAGCGTGCCGCTCTCGTCGTCTTTATCAGCTGATTCAGGCTTTGTTTCCTCATAGACTTTCAAAAAGCCGTCAAAGCGAATGACAGACCCCGTTGCGCGAAGGCCGACTGTGTTCGCCGCGTCGCTGATTTCAATGGTTGTGCGCTCCATGCGCGCGTTTTCCATCTGGCTAGAGATGGCGCGTTTCCAGATAAGGTCATAAAGCTTCTTTTGGTCGCCGGACAGGTTCACCTTATCGGGATGGCGATCAAAGCTGGTCGGTCGGATGGCTTCGTGAGCTTCCTGCGCGTTCTTGGCTTTGGTTTTATAAACGCGGGGCTCGCTTGGCAGATAAGCGGCGCCAATATCGGTCTTAATGGTATTACGGCACTCCGTTATCGCTTCGCCGACCATAGAGATGCCGTCGGTCCGCATATAGGTAATCAGGCCAACGGTTTCGCCGCCAATATCAATACCCTCGTAAAGGCGCTGCGCGGTTTGCATGGTGCGTGTGGCCGAGAAGCCAAGTCTGCGGCTGGCGTCTTGCTGCAACGTCGAGGTTTGAAAGGGCGGTAGCGGTTTGCGCTGCACGGGTTTGGCGACGACCGATTTAACTGACAAATCCGCCGCTTCGACTTTAGTTTTCGCCGCGTTCGCAAGGCCTTCATTATTAAGGCTGAATTTGGTGAGTTTGTCACCATCGAGGCTCACGAGCTTAGCCGGGAAGGCCGGTCCGCGCTTTGTGTCAATCAACGTGTCGATTGTCCAAAACTCTTCATTGTTAAAGTTTTCAATCTCTGTTTCGCGCTCGCAAATCAGGCGAAGCGCGACGGATTGCACGCGGCCCGCAGAGCGCGCGCCGGGCAGCTTGCGCCATAAGACTGGCGAGAGCGTAAAGCCTACGAGATAGTCAAGTGCGCGGCGGGCGAGATAAGCTTCGACAAGCTCCATATCGAGCTGGCGCGGATTTTCAATTGCTTCAGTGACAGATTTTTTAGTGATGGCGTTAAAGACAACGCGCTCAATCGGCTTTTCTTTAATGGCCTTTTTCTTATGCAGCACTTCAAGTAGGTGCCAACTAATGGCTTCACCTTCGCGGTCCGGATCGGTTGCGAGAATGAGCTTGTCTGAATTTTTCAGCGCGTCTGTAATATCTTTAATACGCTTTTTTGAATTTGTATCGACGTCCCATGTCATGGCAAAATCGTCTTCAGGGTCAACGGACCCGTTTTTGCTCGGTAGGTCGCGAACGTGGCCGAAACTGGCGAGGACTTTATAATCCTTGCCGAGATATTTCTCGATTGTTTTGGCTTTAGCTGGGGATTCGACGATAACAAGGTTCATTCAAAAGCCTTTTGAGCGTTAAAAAACCGACGCCTGAAACGGGTGTCGGCTATTCGTAAGGTCGCTCATGTGGGCGAAGAGCAGGCGCTTGTCAACTCACAGCCTGAGCTCTTTTTAATATCAAACTCAGAGAATGCCCTAAAACAGCCTTGACTAAGTCTTAATTGTATATGAAGTGTTATATGTTAAATAACATCTTTAAGATGTAAAATAAGTGAGGCACAAGAAACATGACATTATCTAAAACACAAACGCACCAAACCACGCCGCCGCATTTGCCTGCGGCGGAGGCACACAGTTATATTTGTGATATGCTCAAAGAGCTCACCCAGATTGCACAGGAAGCCGAGTTAAAAGCGCTAACGGCTTTGCTGCGCGTTTCGGTAACAGCCGCTGAGACTCACGACCAGTTTTTGTAATTATTTAACAGGTGAGGGTGCGCGGGTTATCTCGGCAAGCGCGTCCAAAAGAACGTCCGCAGTTTTGAGAAACCACAAATTCGTGTGTTCTCCGCTTTGGACGACATAGCCAGTCTTTGGGCCATCATAACCGTCGAATAGAGCCTGCCCGACCTCAAAGGGAATGACGGTGTCATGAGTCCCGTGCAGCCAAATCATCGGAATTTGAGACCCTGATAATGCGTGGTCTGAGCGGAATTTATCTTTCGTAAGCAATGAGGCTGGAAAGATGGGAAAAGTTCGCTGCGCCATATCGGCGGCGGAGGTAAAAGGGGCTTCCATTATAATAAGGGTCGGTTGTCTTACGGTCGCGAGCTGAGCCGCAACCCCTGCGCCCAGCGATGTGCCGTAATAGATGATTTTATCAGCCTGCGCGCCTTGGGACAGTACGAAATCATAGCCTTCTATGGCGGCCTCTGTGAGGCTTTGTTGCGTTATCTGTCCTACGCGTCCCGGATAGCCAGGATAAGCAAGCGCGAAGACGCCGTAACCTTGGTCTTGAAGCGCTTTGTAAACATCACTCGCGCTATAAACGGCTGAGCCATTGCCGTGAAAATACATCACCACAGGCGCGCCTGCCTCTTTAGGCGGTAGCCACCAGCCCATAATATCACTCTGATCCGTTGGGTCTGGCACTTCAA
>CAZFWZ010000138.1:0-4491 GCA_964522765.1 uncultured Caulobacterales bacterium
AAGCGCGGCGCTGGTTTCCATTTCATAGCTAAAGCTCGCATCATTCAGGCGAAGGCGGCCAACGGCGGCGCGCAGATCTTCAAAGTCTGCGGCGTCAACGGGGAAAATTCCGCAAAACACTACGGGCTGGGCGGGTTTAAATCCTTCCAGGGCTGTTTCAGTCGGGCGTTTGTCCTCAGTGATGGTATCGCCCACCGCCGCGTCCGCCACTTCTTTGATAGAGCCTGTGAAGAAGCCGACTTCTCCGGGGCCAATACTCGCGACATCTGTCGGCTTGGGGAGGAATACGCCGGCCTTATCAACGATATAGCTTGCGCCCGTACTCATGGTGCGGATGCGCATACCTTTTTTCATCGTGCCTTCAAGAACGCGAAACAGCACAATCACGCCCATATAATTATCATACCAGGCATCCACCAGCATGGCTTTAAGCGGCGCGTCAGGATCGCCGCCTTCGGGTGCAGGCAAGCGCGTGACAATCGCTTCTAAAGTTTCTTTAATGCCGATGCCTGATTTGGCCGAGGCGAGGACAGCCTCACTGGCATCAATCCCAATCACGTCTTCAATCTGCGCGCGGATGCGCTCAGGCTCGGCAGCGGGAAGATCAATTTTATTTAAGATTGGGACAATCTCGTGGTCATGATCAATCGCTTGATACACATTGGCGAGGGTCTGAGCCTCAACGCCTTGAGAGGCATCCACCACCAGAAGCGAGCCTTCACAGGCGGCGAGCGAGCGCGAAACCTCATAGGCGAAATCCACATGACCCGGTGTGTCCATCAAGTTAAGCACATAGGTCTTGCCGTCATCGGCAGGATATTCAAGCCGTACCGTCTGCGCTTTAATTGTAATGCCGCGCTCCTTTTCAATGTCCATATTGTCGAGCACTTGCTCGGACATTTCGCGGTCGCTGAGCCCGCCCGTATAATGGATGAGACGATCCGCGAGGGTCGACTTACCGTGATCAATATGCGCTACAATCGAAAAATTGCGAATACGCGACTGATATTCAGCCGTGCCGACAGGCGGTAAATCAGATGGGGTTTTAGTAGTGCTCATAGATCGCAGTATCTAGGGCAAATGCGTAATTTTGCAAGCAGGGAAAATGACGCGGGGTGCTATTGCCATCTTAGCATTGGAGGGTCATGTTGACCTATGTCCTTACGGTTTTTAACTTTGCTTGCTACATTGCTACTTATGTCGTGTGCGTCTTCGCCCACATCATTTGACGAGACTTTCTCTCGGTCGGAAATTGCGCATATGACGAGCGGTTATTTCGACCTTGATTCTGACGCTGCGGTGCGCGCACTTAAACCTACCTATCAAAAATATGGCGCGCCTCACATTTATGTCAGCGGCCTAATGAGTGCGGTGGTTGACGATACGATTGAACGTTTGCATGGCACGGGACAAACAGCAAGGAAACTCGCTCTGCCCGACACGGTTTACTGGGCCATTCAAGGCAAAGGCCTCCCAACTCAGACACGCCCCATTAAAACTGCTCATCTGATTTATAATAAGGTGGAAATCGAAGATATCGAGAACGCCCTGAGCTCTATCGGGAAGCTCTCACGCCGCGGGCAAGTGTTCACGGTCTTTGAGCGCGAAACCGACGGCCAAATCGTGGTAACCTTGAATTTGACAGACGATCTTGGCGAAACTGCCGAACTGGAAACAGTAAGATTTTTTCCACTTTAAGAGGAACGCTAAAGTAATATCTGCCATGTCCATTATCACGCGCCTAAAAAATATCGGCCCTGGGGCTTTGGTGGCGGCGGCCTTTATTGGTCCCGGTACGGTGACGGCCTCAACGCTCGCGGGCGCAAATTTTGGGTATGCGCTTTTATGGGCCTTATTATTTGCGACCTTAGCGACGATTGTTTTGCAGGAGATGTCCGCGCGCCTTGGACTGGTGACAGCTATGGGGCTCGGAGAAAACCTGCGAGAGCTGCTTTCAAAGTCGGTTTTTAAATGGCCGCTTTTTATTTTAATTATAGCCGCCCTCTATATGGGGAACGCCGCCTATGAGGCGGGGAACCTGTCGGGCGCGGCATTGGGTATACAGGCGATAATCGGTGAGACGGAGGGAGTCTATCGCCTGTCGGTGTTTGTTATATCCAGTCTCGCCGCGCTTTTGCTTTGGTTCGGGTCCTATAAACGGATTGAGAAAACCTTGATTGGCCTTGTCTTAGTGATGGCCCTAGCTTTCATTGGAACTTTTATCAAAGTAGGCCCTGATGTCGTAGCCCTATTTAAGGGGCTTATGACGCCCAAGGTGCCGGAAGGCAGCTTGATGATTGTCATCGCGCTGATCGGCACGACGATTGTGCCTTATAATCTATTTCTGCATGCCTCGGCTGTGAAGAATAAATGGTCGCGCGCATCTGACCTTTCCGCTGTGAGGATAGACACGATTGCCGCGATTAGTCTCGGCGGGTTGATTACAATTTTAATCGCTTCAACGGCGGCGGCCAGTATTTTTGGAAGCGGTCTTCAAATAAGCGGCGCGGGCGATATGGCCCTGCAATTAGAGCCTCTGTTTGGATCATGGGCGAAATATATGCTCGGTATTGGCTTCTTTGCCGCGGGGCTTAGCAGTTCTGTCACCGCTCCGCTTGCGACGGCTTTTGCCATGACGGAAATTTTGGGCCTTGGCGGCGGAGATAAGCGAAGGGCATTTAAATTAATTGCACTGAGCGTTATAATCATTGGCGCGGCTTTGGCCCTTACAGGCATAAAGCCTATTACGATTATTCTCACCGCGCAATTCGCCAATGGGTTGCTTCTGCCTATTATTGCTATCTTCTTACTTGCCGCGATGAATAAGAAGGGGCTCCTTGGCGCGCATGCCAATAGCTGGCGTGGCAACGTTGCTGGCGTTATTGTAGTGCTCGTCACAGCCGTATTAGGCCTGCGTCTTATGTTTAAGGCGGTGGGAATACTATAGTTTTTGATACTTGCCCTTGTCTTAAAAATTTGCAACATTATTTACATTAACCGCGAGGGGAAGCGTGGGGATAGGGCAAGTCTCTAACCACGGCCAACTTCATTATCGCGAGGGGAAGCGCGCTCTAACGGTCTTAAGGCCCTTAGAATAGAGCACGGCCAACTTCATAACACAAAAGCCGTATATTGTCCGTAGAGGCAGGCGGCCGAAATTATGGGGAGAGATCATCATGACTCTTTATTTAATTATAATAGCGGGATTTATCGCTATTGCTTACGGGATTATCACCCGTGCCAGCCTGATGAAGGCATCTACCGGGAATGAACGCATGAATGAAATCGCAGGCGCGATTCAAGAGGGCGCGAAAGCCTATCTTAATAAACAATATAAGACGATTGCCATTGTGGGTGTCGCCGTGACCATTTTGCTTGGGCTTTTGTTCCAGAACGCGATTGCCCCAATTGGCTTCGTGATTGGCGCCGTTCTCTCAGGTATTGCAGGCTATGTCGGTATGATTGTCTCTGTACAGGCCAATGTCCGAACAACTGAAGCGTCACGGGGCAGCCTTGGCGCAGGTCTGAACGTTGCGTTCAAAGCGGGCGCGATTACAGGCATGCTCGTGGCAGGTTTCGCGCTTCTGGGATTAGCGGGTTATTATCTCATCCTGACCCAAGTCATGGGCGCAGATGCGCGCGGCGTGATTGATGGATTAGTCTCTCTCTCGCTTGGGGCGTCGCTTATTTCTGTCTTTGCGCGTCTTGGCGGCGGTATCTTTACAAAAGGTGCTGATGTTGGGGGCGATCTGGTGGGTAAAGTCGAAGCCGGTATTCCCGAAGATGATCCGCGCAACCCCGCGACGATTGCTGATAATGTTGGCGATAATGTGGGTGATTGTGCCGGTATGGCAGCAGACTTGTTCGAGACTTATGTTGTGACCATCGCCGCAACAATGGTGCTTGGCTTTATCATGTACAGCACGGTCGGGTCTTTGGCTCTTTATCCTATGGCGATTGCGGCTGTGTGTATTATTACATCCATCATCGGTACATATTTTGTACGTTTGAGCAAAGGATCTACCAATGTCATGGGCGCACTTTATAAAGGCCTCATCGCAACGGGCGTCTTGTCGGCGCTGGCTATTGGCGCGGTCACGCATCATATGGTAGGTTTCGGTGCTATCGCTGATACGGGTATGTCAGGCAGATCGCTCTTTATCTGCTCAATTATTGGCCTGCTTATTACAGGCGCGATTGTTGTTGTGACGGAATATTATACAGGGACAAAATATAAGCCTGTGCAGTCAGTCGCCGCGGCCTCTGAATCTGGACACGGCACGAATGTCATTCAAGGTCTTGCGGTCTCTATGGAAGCGACAGCCATCCCGATCTTGATTATCGTATTTGGTATCATTTCAACATTTAGCCTCGCGGGCCTTTACGGTATCGCGATTGCGGTGACAGCTATGCTTGGCGTTGCCGGGATGATTGTTGCGCTCGACGCTTTCGGTCCTGTGACGGATAATGCGGGCGGTATTGCCGAGATGG
>CAZFWZ010000139.1:0-1294 GCA_964522765.1 uncultured Caulobacterales bacterium
TAGGCTATTTGGTTTCGCCAAATAGCTCCCGACCTATGAGCCAGCGGCGGATTTCGCTTGTGCCTGCGCCGATTTCCATCAGTTTGGCATCTCGTAGAAAGCGGCCTGTGGGGTAGTCATTGATATAGCCGTTTCCGCCCAAAATTTGGATGCCCTCAAGTGCGACTTGCGTGGCTTTTTCCGCTGCGTAGAGAATGCAGCCTGCTGCGTCTTTGCGAGTGGTCTCACCGCGGTCACATGCCGTTGCTACGGCGTAGCTGTAAGCCCGCGCAGTTGAGAGGGTCACATACATATCGGCGAGCTTACCTTGCATGAGTTGAAACTCGCCAATGGATTTGCCAAATTGTTTACGTTCATGGACGTAAGGTAGAACAGTATCCATCACAGCCTGCATAATGCCGATGGATACACCTGAAAGGACGACACGCTCATAGTCGAGACCGCTCATGAGTATTTCAGCGCCTTGGCCCACTTTGCCCACGACATTTTCTTCGCTGACAAAACAGTCCTCAAAGACAAGCTCACATGTATCAGAGCCGCGCATACCAAGCTTATCGAGTTTTTGCGCGGTCGAGAAACCTTCCATGTCAGGCGTAATGAGAAAGGCTGTAATGCCTTTACTGCCCGCATTGGGATCGGTTTTGGCATAAACAATGAGCGTGTCTGCTGTTGGCGCGTTCGTGATCCACATCTTATTACCATTTAGAAGATAACCGCCTTGGGCACTCTCGGCCTTAAGGCGCATAGAGACAACGTCAGAGCCCGCAGAAGGCTCGCTCATGGCCAAGGAGCCAAGGTGTTCGCCGCTGACAAGCTTTGGCAAATATTGCTCTTTCTGGGCTTGATTACCCCATCTACGAAGCTGATTTATGCAAAGATTAGAGTGTGCGCCATAAGACAGCCCGACAGAAGCGGAGGCGCGGCTGATTTCCTCAACGGCGATCGTATGTTCGAGATAGCCAAGCCCAATACCGCCAAATTCTTCTTCAACCGTTATGCCGTGCAAGCCTAGGGCGCCCATTGCTGGCCAAAGGTCTCTCGGAAACTCATTGTCCTTATCTATGGCATCGGCTCGCGGCTTGATTTCTGCCTGCGCGAATTGGTGCACACTATCGCGTATCATTAAAGCTTCATCTGAGAGCGCGAATTGAAGGGTTGGATAGGATGTGGTCATATGTGTCTCTCTCAAAAGCGAACCTTAGGCCCTTTAACATGTCTTGATTAGAGCAACTATAGAGTAAAGTTTTGCCTTTTATCATCTTCGGGACAGAAAAAATGTAAAGTTTTACTAATC
>CAZFWZ010000139.1:1394-4382 GCA_964522765.1 uncultured Caulobacterales bacterium
TATCTAGGCCGAGATTAATTTTCGTTCCAGGGAGCTGAAACTTGCTATCCATAAGACTCGCGAGCGCCTCTATCGACTCAACTATCGTTTCGAGGTTGTGGTCTCTACGTCCCAGCGGGGTCGCTCATGGCTTCCATGGCCTGATCTGCACGGCGTATAGCGGCTTCGAGTCTATCTTCTGCAGTCGCGAGATTTTTCTTCGGATCTTTGTAAAAGGCGGTCATCTTCATGATGTTGAGGAAAGTTGTGTTAAGGAACCGACCCCAAAACTTCATTGGCCGGTCAAAATCAAACAATAAAATGACACGTTCTTCATCCGTCTCATTCCAGACTTCATGTTCGAATGTATCATCAAAAACGAATATTTCACCTGGTTTCCAAGCGGTGATTGTATCGTCGACACGGATACGGCATTTCTCATAGTCTTTTGGGATAATAAGGCCGATATGGCTACGCAAAATTCCTTTAGTCACGCCTTTATGAGCGGGAATGTGATAACCTGGCGCGAGGATTGAGAACATCGCAGATTGTAGGTTTGGTACATTTTCCAGCAGCTCCGCTGTGCGTGGAGTAAGTCTTGCATTTGTTTCAAGCAACTGCCCAAAACCATAAATGATAAAAGTTTTCCAATTGGTGCCTTGGGCGAGGCGGTATTGATCTGGGGAAATGTCTTGAAACCCTGGAATGTCTTCCCGAAATTTCAACACGGCCTGAGCTTCATCACGAATGGTTTTCCATTCATTCGAAATAGACTCTAAGAAAGGGAAGTGGCTATTATCAATTTTGGGTGTATCAGGAACTTTGGATTGCTTTGATTGAAACACTGCAATTTTACGCACCAGTTTCTTGCCGTTACGCTTTACAAACGCTCGAACGGGATTGTTAAGTTGGGCTGGTTTCTGGGGCGCGGTGGTTGTTGCAGGTTTTGTGGTCATCTTATAGGCCAATATTGGGTCGGTTTGAGGTCGGGCGCAAGCTACACTTTCAGACTCAAATATCAATGTTAGACATCATCCATATCGAGAAATGTTAGAATTAGTTTCGTTAATTCTCCCCTGAAAAGAGAATCTGGCACTTAAATTGTAAGAATAATTGCACAATTCTTACAGTCAATTGGAGCTGTTCCAAAATGCTACAAATTCTACCTGCCGCAATCATGTTCACTTTTACGGTTGCCTTTGCGAGTATCTTTCTTATTCCGGCAACATCATACACCCCTAAAAACGGGGTTGTGGGCTTTTATTGGAATGGGATTTGGGTTTTTCTATCAGCCATTTGTGCTGTGGCAGGCGCAGGACAGACATTAAACCTCATGGGAATGCCAGCCATGACTTCGGAAGAAACTTTACTGCAGATTATATTGACGACCTTAATCGTTTTTGTTGTCTTTGGATGGTTTCGCTTGGCAGGGAAAGCCGCTCTACACAGTGTACAGAAAGTTATCCGTAAAACTTGAATCTGCCTAACGCACGGGCGGTAACGGCGCACTATTAATTTGCGCTGTAGGAACAGAAGACACTGTCGGGATAGGGGCTTCAGGATTAGCCGCTTGAGCGGGATCTATAGGACGCGGGACCTTCACGTCATCATAAAGAGACCCGAATAAACTATCACCCGTACCCATTGCCCTTGGCGATAATTCTGATGGAATATGTACTCTGCGCGGCGCTGTCGGCGGGGCGCCTGCCATTGAGGGCTTAGCATATGCTGAGCCAGAAATTGACGGGGCCTGAGGGTTAAGCGGCGGTACACCGGGAGGCGCAGACAAACCTCCACCAGCTTCAGCATAGCTTGGAGGTGTAGGCCGCGATATAGCGGGCGGATATGCCGCTTGCGCAGGAGGGCTGAGGTTTTGTCGTGTGTTTGATGTTGCGCGAGTTTGGCGCTGTTGCATTAATTTTTGTTGAAGTCGCGGATCAGCATGGGCAAATGCAGCGGGAGGAGTATTGGCCGGTCCTGTGCGTTGTGTGGTCTGCCTTGGGTTTTGGGGAGTTAGAGCAGGAGCGGCTCTTCGGGCTTCTTCCAAGCTATGTTGAAATTGACTTGGACGCTGAACCGGCCTTTGACGTGGATTGGAATAAGGTGGTGCTGGGCGGATAGCCTGGCGTGCCGCATGAGGCCGTTGCTGCAAATTGGGTTGCGGCCGGTAGGCTGGTGAGGTTGGAGCGCGGTAGCTTGCAATCTGCGGAGCATTTTGATTTGGGATAGGCTGACGTATGATACGGCGCGGCGGTTGTGGTTTCGCTCGTTTAGGGGGGTGAGCTTGGGTTACACTTGGTGATCCAACGCGTACAGTGTTGGTTTTTCCCGCAATGACGCTCGCTGATCTCGCATGCATAACATTATTTCCGCTTACGCTATACGCACTCGGTACAGGGGCGGACATATTCTCATTAAATTCGCATACGCCGTCGGATGTTTTAGATATACGGACAAAATTCCAGCTACGGCACTGGGCGTCACCAGAGCATTGTAACTCGCATATATCGGGAGCATTAGCCGTAATCGAATGATAAGCTGTACCGGGGCGATAGGTGCCTGCATCAGCGGCAAAGGCATTACTAATTAAAAGCGCAGGTCCAGTGAATAGGGCTGTGGTGAATTTGAAAAAACTAAGGCGGCGCATAATGTGTCCAAGGCTGAATAGAACTCGTTCGAATCGTCTCTCAGTCTTTACGTCAAGCGTTAGCGTTTCGTTAACTCTGTGGTAAATATTGCGTTGTTACTCGCGATTTTGTATTTCTAATATGGCCTTTTGCTCAATCGTAATAGCCTCGGGCGGGTGTTCAAATACGGGCTGGGGCGTACCGACCAACATTGTCCAATAAGTTGTATATGTCGTGGTGGGTTCATAGACTAAGGCAATGCCAAAATCTTTAACACCTTCTGCCAATAGGTTTTTATTGTGCCCCGGACTATCCTTCCAGGCTTGGAAGACCTGATCCCAACTTTTTTGACCAGTGGCGACGTTTTCAGCAATAATTTGAA
>CAZFWZ010000140.1:0-4366 GCA_964522765.1 uncultured Caulobacterales bacterium
TATTACGGCCTGTATTCCCGCCGCCAATCCAGCCTTTTTCTAAGACAGCAACATTGGTAATCCCGTAGCGCTTGGCGAGATAATAAGCAGCGCCAAGTCCGTGGCCACCGCCGCCAACGATAATTGCGTCATAGGATTTTTTAGGTTCCTTATCAGGAAATTGTACAGGCCATTTTTTGTGACCTGATAACGCATTCGCAAATAAGCTAGCGGTAGAATATTTCATTATCAGCTTCTAAGTTTCTCATTCGTTGGATCATGAGGGCTATCCTCTAAGACACGGCATTTATAACGCTTGCCTAAAATTTCAATCTCCAAATCAGTCCCTATCTCAGAATGGTCAGGATGCACCATAGCCAACGCCAATGATTTATTCATGCGCCACCCAAAACCGCCACCCGTGGCCCGGCCAATTACTTTTCCATCTTTGTAAATCGGGTTGTTTCCAATCACATCCGCATCATCAACATTCATAACTTCTAACGTCACAAAAGCATTGTCAAAGCCGCGTTTCTCCCATTCTAGCAAAGCCTCTTTACCAAGGAAACCGCCCTTTTTCTTGAGACTAACGAAGCGGTGAAGCGCGCTCTCATAGGCTGAATATTCTATCGACATTTCAGTGCCGACAAGGCGGTAAGATTTCTCAAGGCGCATAGAATTCATGGCCCGAATACCGAAGGGTTTAACACCGTGTTTCTCGCCCGCTTTAAAGAGCGCATCGAAAATATGGTTTTGATATTCAATTGGGTGATGGATTTCCCAGCCGAGTTCACCAACAAAGTTCACCCGCAATAGTTTACACGGCGCATGGCCAACATAGGTCTCCTGCCCCGTTAGCCACGGGAAGGTCTCATTAGATAGGTTTGAGCCACAAATAGGTTGGAGCATCTCACGAGACTTTGGCCCCGCAACAACCAACACACCCATAGCGTTTGTAAGGTCCGTCATCTGTACGGACCCATCCGTTGGCATATGTTTGCGTAGCCAATCATGGTCAAGGCGGTGATAAGAGCCCGCAGAGACAAGATAAAAACTCTCTTTGCTCTCTCGCTGCACGGTAAATTCACTATGCACGCCGCCTTTAGAGGTTAGCCCGTGACACAAGGCCAGCTTACCCGGTTTTACAGGCATTTTCTGCGCGAGTATATAGTTGAGCCAAGCGCGTGCGCCCGGTCCTTGAATACGGCATTTCGCAAAAGCCGTCATATCCAGCACGCCAACATTCTCGGCGACATTTTTACACTCATTACCGACATGTTCGAAATAGCTTGAACGGCGGAAAGACCAATCATCTTTCTGCTCAACACCCTCAGGTGCAAACCAGTTTGGACGTTCCCACCCAAAGAGCTGACCAAAGACGGCGCCTTTGTCTTTCATACGGTCATAACACGGGGCTGTGCGTAGCGGACGCGCTGCGCTGCGTTCTTCATCAGGATAATGAACCGTAAAGACATCCGCATAAGCCTCTTCGTTTTTCTCGATAAGGAAAGACTTTGTGGCATAAGCGCCAAAGCGGCGCGGGTCTACGCCCATCATATCAACGGTCGGCTCCCCTTCGACAATCCATTCCGCGAGTTGCCAGCCAGCGCCGCCAGCAGCTGTGATACCAAAGCTATGCCCCTCATTGAGCCAGAAGTTCTTTTTATCCCAAGTAGGTCCTACAATAGGGTTCCCATCAGGCGTATAAGCGATAGCGCCATTATAGACTTTCTTGATACCCAAATCTTCGAATATTGGGACGCGGTTAATCGCGCTTTCAATATGCGGCATCAGGCGTTCTATGTCTTCTTGGAACAGTTCATATTCAGATTGATCATCTGGGCCGTCCACGTAGCAAGCTGGCGCACCGTGCTCATAGGGCCCCAGGATTAAACCCCCTGCTTCTTCGCGCATGTACCAAGAGCCGTCTGATTCGCGCAGAACGCCGAGCTCTGGCAGACCATCAGCTTTGCGTTTAAGTATTTCAGGATGAGATTCAGTGACGATATATTGATGCTCAACAGGAATAACAGGGATATCCAGACCAATCATTTTCCCTGTTTGCCGCGCAAAATTGCCCGTACAAGACACAACGTGCTCTGCGATAACTTCGCCCTTATCTGTCGTCACTTTCCAGTGTCCATCATCGAGTTGCTCTAGTGACGTCACACTTGTATGGCGGTGAATTTTTCCGCCGCCTGCTCGCGCGCCAATTGCGAAGGCTTGTGTGAGATCTGCTGGCTGAACATAGCCATCCTCTGGGTGCCGTATAGCCCCAACCAACCCATCCTTCTTTGCGAATGGCCAAATTTCGATAACTTCTTCAGGCGTTAGAAAATCAACTTTAACCCCAATCGTCTGCGCAACGCCAGCATATTGGTGATACTCATCCATGCGGTCTTGATTTGTTGCAAGGCGGATATTTGACACAGGACGTATGCCCACATCTTGGCCTGTCTCTGCTTCGAGGGATTTATAAAGCTCAACGGAGTATTTGTGCAGCTGACCAACAGAATAACTCATGTTGAATAAAGGTAGCAAACCTGCGGCATGCCAAGTCGAGCCAGAGGTCAATTCTTTGCGCTCAAAAAGCACACAATCAGACCATCCTTTTTTAACGAGATGGTAGAGTGTTGAAGCTCCGACAACACCGCCGCCAATGATAACGACTTTAGCTGTTGATTGTATTTCACTCATGCTCAGTAACCCTGTTTAGTTGATGTTTAGCCATTATCTATCAGTAGGAAAACCGTCAAACCAACTTCACGACTATTAGCTGTATTAATGCTATAAAGCAGCACTGATATAACTTCATGGTATATTTCTAATGTCTAAAAAACACTAAGCAATATCCTACGAAAAAATTATTCACCTGCGCCTTGGCGGGAGGTATCTGTAGACGGTACAAGCAAACGGTCTGCTATTTTATTAAGCTCATCATAGGCTTGGCGCGTAACAGCAATCCCATTTTCTAAGGCCTGTGCATAGGTCGCGGTAAATTCTGCAGCCGTCTTAAAGGGCCCAGTAGCTTCTGCTATAACGGCGCGAACATTTTTAGTTACAACCTCTTCAGTTTCCGAACACACAAATCGCAGTCCTGACGCCCCCCACGGCCCCTGATGAATTTCGTCTAATATATAGTAGTCAGGTAAGGTCTTAGACGGCTTGAGCCATAAAACATGGGTGCGCCGCTCACCTGCATCATACCAAATAGCCGCTGCGTATAGATTCAATCGGGCCGATTTTTTCAAGGCCGCAAAGATATTTAAGCGTCCGAACACATTTAATATATCAATCTGTCCCAGGCCGTTATCCTGCGCTGCCGCGATAGCAAGGTCCGCAGATACATTCACAAAAGGGATTAAGCACCGCCCCTGCCCCTCCAACACAAATTCACCAGCAGAGGGTTCGGAGAGTATAATTTCCCGGCACGGGGTTTCTAGATCTGGCAGGCTCCGTAAAATGAGACCGATGCCGTCAAGACCGTGCGCTTCTAGCCATAGACATGAGCGGGCCATAACGAGGAAATCATACCCGTGGTGATAAAGCGCTTCATATGTACGCCGTAAAAGCGCACGCAGCTCGTTCAAAGATAAGTTTAGAGTCTGATCGCTGGCCATCAAATAGCAACAGGACGGATTGGAAAGCACCAAGTATCACCTATGTTAGTGCCTACGTCCGAGACTAAAGGCGCACCCTGAAACATCGTATTTCTTACCCACATCCGCGAGCGCGGATCAAACTTACCGACGCCAAAAAATGACAATTTACAGCGCAGTAATTGTATCGGAAGTACGTCCAAGTCGATCGCATTAATACGGATTTCTCCGTAGCGGGTTTTGGCCATTGTTTGAATACGGCGCGTAATGTACCGATGCGCAGGATATTCATAAACAAAACGAGCCGTTGTTGAACTGGCTCCGTGTTCATCAATGAACTTACACAGGCTGTTATAAGCCTCGCGAACATACCACCCGATCCCCAATAGCATTTCACTAGCTGCACCGGGTTCTTCAAATCGTTTCCCGAGACGGGGTTCCATTTTTTCCTCAGAGCGATACCAGAAAACGCCTTGAGTCTTTGGGTCTGAATAATCGATGTCGAGCGCCCAATCATAATGGGTTTCGATTAAAACTCTTAAATCATCCACCCGCATATTTGCCTGTAATGCATACACTTCTTCAACAGTAAGCCCTTCTTCTAGGTCTGCTATCATCTCAGGATAAAGTTCCAGTAGTAAAACATTTAGGAGCTCTTGCGCCTCGACGCCTAAATGAGACGCGGCATATTCCGTAACTTCATTCCAAGTCAAAACTTCACGCTCTTCAAACCATGCGAGGGCGCGGCCCACATCAACTCGGGCATTCTCGTTGAGCGTGTTTTGATC
>CAZFWZ010000141.1:0-4231 GCA_964522765.1 uncultured Caulobacterales bacterium
TGTCAGAACTCTACAAGATTTGATCGAAGTTCGCTTGGAGTATGAGCAGGCTGGTTTGACCCGTATTAGCAGCGAGTTTGAACTTGAGCGACAGTTTATCGTGCTTTTAGAGCAAGTCGGGATCTCCATTTCACCTTAGCAGTGAATGTGACAAAGCCGTTCTAGCTTATAAGAAAGGCCGCAATTTTCATTGCGGCCTGATGTTGTTAATGTCTCATATCACAGCTGTAGCGGCCATGATAATGGCCGCGGCGCCGTGTCCTATGCGGCCTATGCTGAACATAACCGGTTCGCGCAGGCGGGGCATAGAGAACCCTTTGCGCCGTAGGCTGAGACTGCACATAGTGCCGTGTCGTTGTGACAGGCAGCGGGACATATTGACGTGTCGTCGTCGTAGGTGCTTGATAGCTAGGCGCGCTATATGTTGAACTCGCATATTGGCTATTATTTCCTGACGGCGGATAGGTCACAGACCCGGTTGACTGGGTATAGCCCTGAGAGACTGCGCCTGCGCCGTAATGAGGGTCAGAATAGACAGGATGATTAGACGTGGTCACGCGGTCTTCGTAGTAAGGCTGTGAGCCGCTATATCCAGAGTTGCCATATGTTGACGAACTGCCGTAGCTTGGAGTTGTGTTATAGGTTGACGAACTGCCGTAGTTTGTTGATCCATATTGCGACGTAGGGGCAGGGGCATAACCCGAAGTGGGTGTGTCGTAGACCGGGTCGCAATCGATTGTTTTATCCGCAATACCTGCGCCCGCAAGGCTGCCGAGGACCACGCCAATTGCGCTGCCTTCTGTGCGCGCGCCAGTACCTGCCACTTGAGATCCAAAGACCCCTCCAGCTACAGCGCCAGCTAAGCCGCCCAGAAGCTGCCTATTATTTTCGCCCTGTTTGCACTTTTCATGTGCAGTATATCCAGAGTTATAACTATTGGCAGCTGCAATAGATGGCAGCATACAAATAGCGGCAATGGACGCGGTTGTTGATATAAGATGTTTCATATTACCTCCATTCGATCAAACGAACAGAAGAAAGATTTTCCCACATAACATTCGTTTGTAGAGATAAACTAGGCAAGCCTGTTTGAACAGAAGCTGAAGCGGGGCGTTATTCTGTGTTCACATAGCTGAATGTGCTTATTATTTGCTGATATTGTTTTGAGGCTCCGGTTCAAGGTTCTCTGCCAGATTTAATTTTACTATCATCGTTTGCAGGCCTACTATGGAGACGGATTTTTAAAAATCAATTATGGCTTGCTTGACGCCTTTAGCTATTACCGCTTGGGCGTGTTGATTTACAGAATTCATGAAATTTGCGTTTTTAAAAAACTTAAACTGATCAGCATTGGCGGTTTTTAAATACGATTCAATAACCTCATTTAGGTCAGCCGTTTTTACGTCTTTGAAATTGGATGTCTTTGGGTCGTTCAGGACATTGTTTTGCAAGGCTTCCCTGATAAAGATGACCCATGCGCCAAGACAAAAGGCAAAGTAAGACGTGTCAGCTTTATTGATAAGCGCTTGATCAATTGTAGGAAACCAACGCTGCTGAATTTTTTGCGAACTGTCCGTGCCGACCTGAAGGTTGGCATATGGCAGACTGCTGTTTTGAAACCGGTTTATGACATCTTCAATATAGTCACCCCCGTCATAGCCCCGCGGCACTGCGGCGTTGGGCAAAACATTTTTATACAAGGCATCACTCATAAATTTAAAAATCTCAGGCCGCTCAAGCGCTTCGTGAACATATGTGTCGCCGCTTAAATACCCAAGAGTAGACGCCATTGTGTGCGCGGCATTTAAATAGCGCAGTTTCATACGTTCAAACGGTTCAATGTCATTAACAAAAACAGCACCAACTTTATCAAAATTTGGGCGCGCTCCTGCAAAATTATCTTCGATGACCCATTGGGTGAATGGTTCAGTCGAGACGGGCGCGGCGTCCACGCAATTAGTATCTCGCAGCACGGAGTCTTTTAGAGCATCGTCTGTGGCGGGGCTTACGCGGTCTACCATAGAGGAAATAAACGACACATTTTGCCGCGCCCAGCTCAGGGCTTCGGGGGCATGAATATTCAGCAGATGCTCAACGCCTGACTTTAAGAACTCTCCGCCTTTTGAGATGTTATCACAGCACATGATAGTAAGTTTCGAGTTTAGCTCATTTTGAACGCGCTGGATGATACCGCGCGCGAGAAAGCCGTAAATGGTTGTTGGACTTTCGAGAGAGGCCGCTTCGGCTTGTATGTCGGCACGACTGAAATCAACTTCGCCAGAGGCGAGGCCATAGCCTTTTTCCGTAATGGTCGAGCTAATTAATTGGGTTGATGGTTTTCCGATGAGGTTAATTACGGCGTCCGGCTCGCTGGGCGCGACCAGCACATTGTTGATGGCGCCAATAATGCGGTACTCTGTGCTATTGCCTAATATGGCTAAAGTATAGAGATAGCCTTGCGGTTTTAATTTATCTCGCATGGTGGACGAACGTAGCGAAATGCCCGTAATGCCCCACTGCGTCTCGCCAGTGCTCAAGAGATCATCAACATACACGGCTTGGTGTGCGCGATGGAAATTACCGATGCCGAAATGTACAATGCCAACGTCAACAGCATTGCGGTCATAATCAAATGATCGGACGTTCTTTGATAGTGTTTGGGCGGATAATAAGGTCATGACGCTATCGTGTCTTAGGCTTTCATCACGCTAAGCACATCCCAGCACGCGCCCATTGTATGATAATCGGTTTTTCCATAGGGCGACTTTTTATCATCAACCACTGAGCCATCGCGGCCGCGAACCCGAAACCAAGCGCCGTGGGTATGGTCGATCATATGCTCCCAACTCCAGCGCCAAATGCGGTTGTAATCGCCTAGGTATTTTTCATCGCCCGTGGCGAGATAAAGGCGGTAGGCGGCTGCAAAGCTTTCTGATTGGACCCAAAAATATTTCTCGCTCGCACAGAAACTGCCATCAGGGGCCACGCCGTAAGCAATACCGCCATGCTTTTTGTCCCATCCCGTTTCCATCGCAATATCAAAAAGGGACTGCGCTTTGGGAAGCCATTTTTTATCGGGGCGCTCACCATCGAGTATTAGGAGTAGTTTAGCCCATTCAGTTTGGTGGCCGGGTTGAAATCCCCAAGGCTTGAAGCGGTCGTTTGGAAAATCAATATTATACTGTAGGTCGACGTTCCAGTTGGCGTCGTAATGCTCCCATATCTGCCCGCCGCTTTGAGAGGCCAGCTCAATAGTAAAGCGGTGAGCTAGCCTTTCAGCGCGGTCTAAAAACCGAAGGTCGCCGCTGGCCTGCCAAGCCGAAAGTAGCGCTTCGCACATATGCATATTGGCGTTCTGACCACGGTAAGGGGAGAGGGTTCTAAGCGTATCATCACGCTCGTCATAGTAAGCCCGTGCCGCGGCGTCCCAGAAATAGGTTTCCATAAATTCGAAAACTTCATTTACCGTGCTGCGGGCGGACGTCAGTCCGGCCTGTAAGCAACTTGCCGCCGCCAATAGGACAAAAGCATGTCCATAAGCCATGACGCGTGTGTCGGTGACCTCGTCCTTTTCAAGCAGCCAAGCATAATGCCCATTTTCTTGTTTGTGCATTGTATTGATAAAATCGAGTCCCCATTGCGCCCAGTCTTTATGTTTCGGATTCCTATAAAGGCGATAGGCCGTGGCGTAGTTGAGAACATATCTGGCTGAGGCGACTAAGTGGCGCGCGTGGGGATCATAGCACGTTCCGTTGTCTAGGAAGCAGCCGTAAAAGCCGCCCTCTGGCGAAAAAACAATGGGATCGTAAAATGCTAGCGTGTCCCTAATGTGCCCCTCAAGGAAGTCACGGCTCTCGAAAAGGGGCAAAGCTTAGTTTCCCGTTGTGTTCGCTTTGATATAGAGGAGGACGGCTTCTCTGTCTTCTGGCTTTCGTAGCCCGACAAATGTCATGCGGTTTCCGGGCATATATTTACGCGGGTTTTCTATATAAGCGTCTATTGTTTTGTCATCCCAGACAATTCCGCTCTCTTTCATGACTTTCGAATACGCAAAGCCTTCTCTTGTGCCTGCGGTTGAACCGTAAAGATCCCACATATTAGGGCCGACTTTATGGCGTCCGCCTTGCTCTAATGTGTGGCATGTTTTGCATTTTTTATAGACTTTTGCGCCGCGCTCTAAAGGCGTCTTCTCTCGAGCCGCCGTTTGCGTAGCTGGCGGTGTTTGGACGGA
>CAZFWZ010000142.1:0-4218 GCA_964522765.1 uncultured Caulobacterales bacterium
ACAACCTTTTATCAACTCCACCTGTCCTCTCTCCCGCCTTTATACTATCTCTTTAAGCAAAGCGCTTTATAACGCTTGCATGAACGGCACCTCCACCATAGCGCCGCGTGATGTCCTGATGGACCTCATCCGCGAAAAGCCCGACCGCTTAAACAAGCGCGATATCGCCAAGGCGCTTGGCATAAAAGGTGATGATCGGCGTGAGCTTCGAATGGAGCTTAAGGCCATGGTTGAAGAGGGTGTGCTGACGATTTCCAAAGAGAAAAAAACTTACCGCGAGGCAGGCGCGCTGCCGGGCGTGCTGGTGATTGTGGCGACCAAAATTGATGAGCACGGCGATCTCGTTGGGGAACCAGAAAATTGGCGTGAAAAAAGCAGCCCGCCGCAAGTCATAATTCGCGAAGGCCGCACGACGGGTAAAAAATCAAAGGGGCGCACGGGCGGAAGTGATGGCCAAGTTGGGGTCGGTGACCGCGCGCTCTGCCGTATCAAGACTCAAGGTGAAGACACGATTGCGTCTGTGATTAAGAAGCTCGGCAAAGGCGCGGTGCGTCATCTGGGTGTTCTGTATAAAGGCGGGCGCGGCTGGCGGATTAAACCGATTGATAAACGCAACCGCGATGAATTCAAGCCTATAAAAGTCGATGAAACCCTAAAAACCGAAATGGTGGTGTTTTTCAAATCCACAGGCGGCAAACGCGATGCCTATGCCAAATCCGCCGAGATTGTCGAAATTGTCGGCCCCGCAAATGATCCGAAATCGGCGTCAATTATTTCGCTTCGCGCGCATGAAATCCCAATGGGGTTTTCAGATGAGGTGATGGCCGAAGCCGCAGATTTGAAACTGCCCAAATTATCAAAATATCGCGAAGATCTGCGTAAGCTTCCACTCATCACCATTGACCCTGTTGACGCCAAAGATTTCGATGATGCTGTTTACGCGCAGGCTGACACGGCAGACGACAATAAAGGCGGCTGGACAGTCTGGGTCGCCATTGCCGATGTCGCAGCCTTTGTGAGCCCCGATAGCGAGCTTGACCGCGCGGCCGAAAATAAAGGCAATAGCGTTTATCTGCCTGACCGCGTGGAGCCGATGCTGCCGATGGAGCTATCAGCCAATCTTTGCTCACTGCGCCCGCATGAAGACCGCGCCTGCATGGCCGTGAAAATGCGTTTTACCAAAGGCGGGGTGAAGAAAGACCACCGCTTTACGCGCGGGTTGATGCGCTCTCATGCGCGCCTCACTTATGAACAAGCGCAAGAAGGCTTTGATGGCAATCCCGGCGAAACGGCCAAAACTGTCATGCCTATCCTGACAGATATTTACGGCGCTTATAAAGCCCTGCGCACCGCCCGCGAGGAACGCGCGCCGCTTGCGATTGAACTACCCGAGAGACGCGTACATGTCGGCGATGATGGGCGCGTGAGCGGTATATCAGTGAAAGAGCGCTTTGACGCTCATAAGCTGATTGAAGAATTTATGGTACAGGCCAATGTCGCAGCCGCACAGGCGCTATCGAAAAAAGGTGTCTCCACCATCGTGCGAATTCACGAGCCACCCCAACGCGAGCGCCTGCAAGGCCTCTCCGACTTCCTACCCGCCGTTGGGATGAAATGGGCCTTAGGTGAGCGCGCCAGCACAAGGCGATTTAATAAAATACTCGAAGTAGCCGCGCAAAAAGATTTAGGCGAAACGGTTGGTATGGCCGTCCTGCGTAGCCAAAGCCAAGCTTTTTACGGCCCCGATAGCGAGAACAAAGGCGGCGGGCACTTTGGCCTAAACCTGACCCATTACGCGCATTTCACCTCACCTATTCGCCGCTACGCAGATTTGATTGTCCACCGCGCGCTTATCGCCGCTTTTGATTTAGGCGTAGACGGCACATCTGAGCGCGAAGCGGTGCGCCTGAAAGAAATTGGCGAGCACATCTCCAGCACAGAACGCCGCGCCATGGCCGCAGAGCGCGATGCCAAAGACCGTTATATTGCCGCCTATCTTGAGGGCGAAATTGGCGCTGTGTTTGACGCCAAAATTAACGGCGTGACGAATTTTGGATTATTCCTGACGCTCGACGAAACGGGTGCCGACGGGCTTGTGCCTATTCGTACGCTCGGCGAGGAACGGTTTTACTTTGACGAGAAGGCTAAAAAGCTTATCGGAGAGCAATCTGGTACAACTTTTCGCTTTGGCGCGCAGGTGAAAGTTAAGCTTACCGAAGCCAGCCCTATTACAGGCGGCCTTGTGTTTGAAATGTTCAGCAAGGGCGAGCCCGGTAAGCCGCCCAAGAAAACCCATGGCCGGCGGCGTGATTTTAGGTCTGGGGGCGGATTTACACGTTCACGCGGAGCCAAGCATAGACGAAAGCGTAAAAGCTAATGACAGAGATGAGACCCCCGCGGCTGACAGATAAAGAACAAGAGCTGTTTAACGCCATGACCCGGCCTGCACGGCCCAAAAAGGCGTCAACCATTATCCTCTGGCAAGGCCCGCGCGATAACCCGCGTATACTGATGGGGCAGCGCGCAAAGCGCCATGATTTCATGCCGTCCATCTATGTGTTCCCCGGCGGGCGTGTTGACCGCGCCGATAGCTATGCCGGCAGTGTCGGTGAAATGAGCCCCCGCACGAAAACAGTTTTATACGCCGCCTATACTCCGCGTCAGGCCCGCGCCCTTTTGCTCGCCTCCGTGCGCGAAACCTATGAAGAAACCTCGCTCATGCTGGGCCGCAAAGACGATAGCGCGCGCAATCTTAATCACAAAAGCTATGATGCTTTTCGCCGCGCGGGCCTGACTCCTGATATTAGCGGCATTGAAGTCATCGGCCGCGCGATAACCCCGCCGCGCCGCCATAAGCGCTTTGACACATGGTTTTTTTCTAAAGAGATGAATGGACAGAAAAACCTTGGCACCTCAGACAGTCATGAGCTTCTGAATGTGGATTGGTTCACATTTGACCAGATTGAAGACCTTAAAACGCATCCAGCTACAGATACCATGCTCAAGGTCATGCGGCGCTTCCTCACGCAGGATAATCCGCCCCCCCAAGTCTTCTTTATGCGCCTCAAAGGCTCCAAATACATTACAGGCCCATTTCCTGAAAATTGACGTTCTGCGCAGCCAGCCGATAGATTAAGTCACAAGGAAGGCCAGACCATGATAATTTAGGTAATTCAGCACGCCGTAAAACATCGCCATGAGCGCGGCTGGCACGACAGCGTCAGAGGGTTTTTGAGCCGAGACCTGACGGAAAACCATGAAGAACCAAAAAAATAAATAGGCAGAAAGCAATATCGAAATGGCCAAGGCCCTTTCCAAGGATCCCATTGGACCTATAGTTAAAGCAATGCGCTCAAATGGAAATGTAATCCATTGAATGAGCCCGCCCAAATATAAAGCTGTTCTAACGCTTTGCTGCATCGTCCAATCTTTATGCCTTAACCGGGTCACAAGCCAGATAGATAGGGCGATAAATATAGCAATGATAAAGCTTGGAAACATCGCCAGTAAGACTTTTCCAAAATTGGCCCCCTGAACTGCATTATCCACAGACTTACTCATCTGTAGGGCCGACCCATCGCCAATGACCCGAGATAAAATCAGAGAATGTAAGGCCGTAGATAAAACAAAAAATATCCCCGACCCTAAGATGAGCCCATCACGCCCTTTGGGGAAATGACGATTGATCAAAGGCACGAGCTTATCCGGCCTGAAGATTGCGAACAATAACGTGGGTATAAAGGCCATGACGCTAAGGCCTAAACCGACAATTGATCTGTCGAGTGTACCGATGAAATCTTTTTCAGATGTCAGATCAGGTTCCATATCCTAAACTTACCAGCTCTAAGGCAAATTGAAATAGATAAAAAACCCCAAATATATCATTGTCTGATGACTCTTCTCAGTTGACACCCCCGCCCGCTTGCGTATATGTGCCCGCTACTGAATTAGACCCTGTCAATATGACGGGATGAGCATGAAAGGCGCGAGCCATGGCGAAGCCAACAACCATTAAAATCCGTCTGAATTCTACAGCCGGCACAGGTTATTTTTACGTAACCAAAAAGAACGCCCGTACAATGACTGAAAAAATGGTCAAAAAGAAATATGACCCCGTCGTGCGCAAGCACGTCGATTTCAAAGAAGGCAAGATTAAATAATCTTTTCGCCTGATTGAGTTTCAAAAAACCGCCTCTTCACGGGGCGTTTTTTATGGAA
>CAZFWZ010000143.1:0-4186 GCA_964522765.1 uncultured Caulobacterales bacterium
GCTGGAAGCAGTCATGACGCCTGAGCAAGTCGAGACGGCGATGGAGCCGGTTGCGTCCTTTATGCCACCGCCCGAAGCGATATCGACCGCGGACGTTACGCAGAAGCCAATGCTGCCTTGTGAGGACGAAAATGAAAATGGAATTTGCAATGAGGATGAAGATAATCCTGAGACAATTCTATGTTTGCAAACCTATGTAAATATTGTTGAGCGAGAAGCGCTGGAGTCCTATGGTGACGAGCTTGGAAAGAATGCACTTCGCGTCGCGCAGACCTGTTCGACAGCGGTGATTGGCGGGACAATGTATTACGGCTATCCGGGCGGGCCTGACGCAGGCGGCGAGGGTGGAAAAGCGTGGTACACAGATATGGATAAGATGCTGCCTATTAGCGGCTATTGGAAAAATGTCATAGCTTATGCCCGGCATATATACGGGCCGGGACCGGACATGCCTGATTTTGATGAAAGCAACTTTGATTTCGCACGTATTGATGAAATCATGGCCGGCTTACCGCCGGCATTGCAGTCTATGTTGTCTCCGGATGCGGCTGAAAATATTGAAGAGATTTCGAAGCCAATTCACAAAATTCAAAGCCAATTCACAAAAAATGTGAAACTATCCGCCGCCGCGTTGGTCAGGGATATAGGTCAAGTGTTCTCAATAAAACGGTTTGTCTTAAACTTGCGCCGGAATCTGAGGGTGATCAGTAATGACTAAACATGAAGCAATCCTCGAAGGTGATGATCGTAATTTCACCATTAACTTCGGTCCGCAACACCCTGCGGCGCATGGAGTTTTGCGTCTTGTTCTGGAACTTGAGGGCGAAATTGTTGAACGCGTTGACCCGCATATTGGGCTTTTGCACCGCGGCACGGAAAAGCTAATAGAACATAAGACTTACCTGCAGGCGCTACCCTATTTTGACCGTCTTGATTACGTCGCGCCGATGAACCAAGAGCATGCCTTTTGTCTCGCGATTGAAAAGCTGGCGGGCATTGGCGTGCCGCGCCGCGCGAAATTTATCCGTGTTATTTATTCTGAAATTGGCCGTATTCTGAGCCATATGCTCAACATCACTACGCAGGCCATGGATGTTGGCGCGCTCACTCCGCCTGTTTGGGGCTTTGAAGAACGCGAAAAACTAATGGTGTTTTATGAACGCGCCTCTGGCTCACGCATGCACGCGGCCTATTTCCGACCGGGCGGTGTCCACCAAGACTTACCGCAAAAACTTTGTGATGATTTGGCCGCTTGGTGCGAACAGTTCCCGCAAAAACTCAAAGATATTGAGACGCTTCTGACAGGTAACCGCATTTTCAAACAGCGTAATGTCGATATTGGGATTGTGTCCAAGCAGGATTGTTATGATTGGGGTTTTTCTGGCGTCTTGGTGCGCGGCTCAGGCATTCCGTGGGACCTTCGCCGCAACCAAAGCTATGAAATTTACGACGAGCTTGAGTTTAAAATTCCACTTGGCAAGAACGGCGATTGTTATGACCGCTATCTCTGCCGTGTTGAGGAAATGTACGAAAGCGTTAAAATCATACAGCAGTGCCTAGAAATGATGCCGCAAGGCCCCGTCATGTCGCTCGATAATAAAGTGGCGCCGCCGCGCCGCGCAGATATGAAACAAAGCATGGAAGCGCTTATTCATCACTTTAAGCTCTACACCGAAGGTTTCCGCGTTCCAGAGGGTGAAGTCTATACCTATGTTGAAGCGCCAAAGGGTGAGTTCGGGGTTTATCTCGTCTCGGACGGGTCAAATAAGCCATATCGCTGCAAGGTTCGCGCGCCGGGATTTCCGCATTTGGCGGCTATGGATTACCTCAATAAAGGGCATATGCTCGCCGATGTGTCTGCGATTTTGGGCTCGCTCGATATCGTGTTCGGGGAGATTGATCGCTAATGGGAAAATTATCATGAGTGCTCGCCGCCTAGCTATTCGTCAGCCAGAGAACTTTACGCTTTCCGCGTCTGCGAAGAAAGACATTGCGACTTGGGTGAAGAAATACCCGAAAGAACGCCAACGCTCCGCGCTTATTCCTGCGCTTTGGATTGCGCAAAAGGATGCGGGTGGCTGGCTCCCTGAGCCTGCGCTGCGCTTGCTCGGAGATATGCTCGATATGGCCTATATCCGCGTCTACGAAGTTGCGACGTTCTACACTATGTTCAATTTGGAGCCTGTTGGGACGCATTTCGTGCAGCTTTGCGGCACAACGCCGTGTTGGCTGCGTGGATCAGATGATTTGATTGCTATGCTTAAACGAAAAATTGGGCCGCAGCGTACTATTTCAGCAGATGGAAAACTGTCTTGGCTTGAAGTTGAGTGTCTTGGTTCGTGTGCAAATGCGCCAATGGTTCAGATTTCAAACGGCGCAGGCGACCACTATTATGAAGACCTGACGGCAGACAGCCTTGAAGCCGTGCTTGATGATTTGGCCGCCGGCAGAACGCCCAAAGCGGGTTCGCAATCTGGTCGTCATACATCTGAGCCTGCTGGCGGGGCGCTCTCGCTCACAAGTGATGATATTTATAACCAAGAGACGAAATTAAAGGCGCTGCCCAACGCCGGTAAGGCCGCAAAAGTAATCTATCATAATGCCGACCCGAAGGGCCGCCGCGCCACGGTTAAAGGCCGCAAGGTTAAACCGAAGGTGCCTGCATCTGTTAAGGTGGCACCTGCAAAAAAGGCTGCGAAACCACAGGTGATTTATACTGATGGCCCAACAGACGGCGCGCCTGATGATCTCAAACAAATCAAAGGGATAGGCCCAAAGTTTGAAGGTGATTTGAACGGCAAAGGCATTTATTACTTCCGCCAAATCGGGGCTTGGAAAGCCGCTGATGTTAAAATGGTCGAAGAGCTTATCGACTCTATTCCGGGCCGCATCAAACGTGACGAATGGGTGAAGCAGGGTAAGGCGCTTGCCAAAGGCGGAAAGCCGCGCGCGATAAAGCCCAAACCTGCGGCTAAGAAAGGTAAAGCGTAATGGCTGAACTTCTCCAAGATAAAGACCGTATTTTTCAAAACCTGTATGGGTTTCAAGATTGGTCGCTCGACGCGGCGCAAAAACGCGGCGCATGGATTGGCACAGCCGCGATGCTGGCGCAGGGGCGGGACTGGTTGATTGATCAGACCAAGGCTTCGGGTCTTCGTGGACGCGGCGGCGCGGGCTTCCCGACAGGCCTTAAATGGTCATTTATGCCCAAAGAAGTTGGCAATCGTCCGCATTATCTTGTGGTGAACGCAGATGAATCAGAGCCTGGCAGCTGTAAAGATCGCGATATTTTGCGCCATGATCCGCATTTGCTCATTGAAGGATGTCTGATTGCATCTTTCGCCATGCAAGCCCATGCCTGTTACATTTATGTGCGAGGCGAATATATTCTAGAACGTAACCGCCTCGAAGCCGCCATTAAGGAAGCCTATGCGACAGGCCTTGTTGGTAAAAACGCTTGCGGATCTGGCTGGGATTTTGATATTTACATGCATCACGGGGCAGGGGCCTATATTTGCGGCGAAGAAACAGCCCTTCTAGAGTCTCTTGAAGGGAAAAAAGGCCAACCGCGCTTGAAACCGCCATTTCCTGCTGGGGCTGGTCTATATGGCTGCCCAACGACTGTTAATAATGTTGAGTCGATTGCTGTTGTCCCGACAATCTTGCGCCGAGGCGTAGAATGGTGGACTCAATTCGGCCGCGACAATAATAAAGGCACGAAGGTTTTCTCAATTTCGGGGCACGTCAACACGCCGTGTAATATCGAAGAGAGCCTATCTATCCCGATGAAAACTCTGATTGAGGAATATGCGGGCGGCGTTCGCGGGGGTTGGGATAATCTGAAATGCGTTATTCCGGGCGGGTCTTCCGTGCCGCTTCTGCCGAAAGAAATTTGCGATACAGTTCTCATGGATTTTGATGCGCTGCGCGAGCATAAATCGGGCCTTGGCACGGCGGCGGTTATTGTCATGGATAAATCCACGGACGTGGTCAAAGCTATCGCGCGCCTGTCTTATTTCTATAAGCACGAGTCCTGCGGGCAGTGTACGCCGTGCCGCGAAGGCACGGGCTGGATGTGGCGCGTTATGGAACGCATGGTGCGCGGCGAAGCGGACACGTCAGAGATTGATATGCTGCTTTCCGTGACCAAGCAGGTCGAAGGCCATACAATTTGCGCGCTTGGCGA
>CAZFWZ010000144.1:0-4127 GCA_964522765.1 uncultured Caulobacterales bacterium
GAAGGATATGGTGATTGTAGGCGGCTTTAATGTCTATCCGGCGGAGATAGAAAAATCGCTCTTGCAGCATCCTTCTGTCGGGGATGTTGCCATAACGGGCGTGGCGGATGAACGATTGGGTGAGGTCACCCATGCTCATATCGTGTCAACGGCTGAGCTCTCCAAAGATGAGCTTATGGTCTGGTGCCGCGAAAATATGGCGAATTATAAGGTTCCGCGCGGTGTCAGCTTTCATGAGGCTTTACCGCGTAATGCCTCGGGCAAGGTCATGAAGTATATGCTAAAACCGTAATTAAGTGCGGCATTGTTACGCAAAATGACTATTTTAAAGCTTAAAAACTTCATTTTGCGTATTAAATCTCATTGAAAAATGCGCATTCAGTGATATTCTGTCCTCAGTGAATAAGGAGTCTTTGTATGGGGCAAGCAGCTTTAAAGCCTGTCGGTGCTGATCAAGCGCTGGATATATCGAGCGCGCTCGATGTTGTGAGTGAATGCGCTGCCGAAGGGCGCGAAAAGCGCGAAATCCCTAAAAAGGCTATCGAAGCTATCCGTAAAACAGGGTATTTTCGTTCATTTTTACCCAAGCAATATGACGGATTAGAGCGTCCACCGCAGGAGTTTTTTAAGGCCTCAGTTGATATCGCCGAGCGCGACATGGGCACGGCTTGGGCCAGCGGCATCATAGCTGTTCACGCCTATCAACTCTCATTGATGGATCCAAAGGCTGCCAAGGATGTTTATGGAGCTGGACCTGATACGCTTATCAGTTCGTCTTACAATCCCGCTGGCGCTAAGGTAGAAACGGCTGAGGGCGGTTTCATGCTTTCGGGGCAATGGGGTTGGAGTTCAGGGTCTGGGCATTGCGATTGGGTCTTGCTTGGCGGGCTTATCTTCGACCAAGGGCCAGAGAATATTCATTACCGGACGTTTCTGGTGAAAAAACCCGATTATATGATTGAGGATACGTGGCACGCCATGGGTCTGCAGGCGACGGGGTCTAATGACATTATTATCAAAGAGCCTGTTTTCATTCCTGAATATCGTACTCATCATCAGATGGATGGATTTAACTGCAAGCATTTCCAAGATAACAAGATGTACTCTATTCCATGGGCGCAAATGTTTGTGCGTGTTGTCTGCACGCCCGCCATTGGCGCGGCGAAGCATGCGCTGCAGCTCTTTATTGATAATGCGCAAGGGAGTTCGACGGATGTGACGCGTTTGGCGAGCGACCCAGATGTTACGCGACGTGTGGCCGAGGCCTCTAACCTCATTGATGAGACGGAAGCGATTATGTACCGCAATTTTGATGAGATGATGGCGGCTGTTACGTCTGGCCAACAAATTCCGATGAAAGACCGTGTGAAATATCGCTATCAAGCCAGTCTTGTAATAGAGCGCATGATGCAGGCCGTCGATATGCTCTTTGATGTTGCAGGCGGACGGAGTGTGTATCGTAATTCTCCTATCCAAGATATTTGGCATGATATTCATATTGCGCGCGCTCATGTGGCCAATAACCCTATCAGTTTTGCGCGTAATTTGGGCGCGGTTCACCTTGGCGCTGACTCAACGGATGTATTTGTCTAATGGCTGTTGCAAACGGCCCGCCAGAGGGCCTCTATGTGCAGGCGGGGCCTATCCGTATGCACTATCTCGAATATGGTGATAGGACGGGTCACCCCGTTGTCTTCCTGCATGGCTCGGGGCCGGGCAATAGTGCCTGGGCTAATTTCCGTTTAAATAAGGATGCTTTTGCCGCAGAAGGCTTTCGAGTTTTGATGCCAGATATGATTGGCTTTGGATATACGGATAAGCCGCTCGATCAGGGCGATTATACGCTGCAGCTTTTCTGCGATACATTGATGGCGGGGTTGAAAGCCATGGGTGTTGAAAAATGTAGCTTTGTAGGAAACTCACTGGGCGGAGGTGTAGCGATACAGATTGGGCTGGATAATCCTGATTTCGTTGAGAATTTGATTTTAATGGGGCCGGGCTGTTTGGAGGAGCAAGACGCCTATTGGACTATGCCGGGCATAGCCAAAATGATGGAAGCCAATAAAGCGGGTATGAGCAAAGAGACGCAAGGTGATGTCATGCGGCTTTTTACCTATGATCCTAAGCATGTCACACAAGAGCTTATTGATTTGCGCTGGGCTATCGCGCAGGATCAACCCAAAGAGGTTTTGACCACTATGAAAACACCTGAATTGGGCTCGCGTATGACTGAACTGGCCTGTCCTATCCTAACATTTTGGGGTGCGAATGATGAATTTATGCCGCCGCAAGGCAAAGAAAAGTGCCTGAAAGCGAATGAGCAGTCACGCTTTATTGAGGTCAATGCTTGTGGTCATTGGGTGATGATTGAACATACGAGGATGTTCAATGCGGCCTCTATTGATTTTTTAAAGCACGGCTAATGGCACTCTCGGAACAATATCAATTTATAGCGCAGGAGCTATTTGACGCCTTATCCACCGGAAAAGCCATTGCGCCCCTGACAGATAGCTACCCTGATATGAGTATTGATGATGCCTATCAGATTTCCCTCGGATTTTTGAATATCCGCAAGGCCGAGACTGGCGAGAAAGTTGTGGGGAAGAAAATTGGGGTCACGTCCAAACCTGTCCAAGATATGCTCGGCGTATTTCAACCTGACTTCGGGTTTCTAACAAACGCTATGCATGTCCATGACGGCAAGGTGCATGTCGATAACCATATCGCGCCTATGGCAGAAGCCGAAATTGCGTTTAAGCTTAAAAAGGGCCTTAAGGGGCCGGGCGTCACGGGGCAGGATGTTCTCGACGCCACAGACTATGTGCAGCCTTGCTTTGAAATTGTCGATAGCCGCATCAAGGACTGGAAAATCAAGATACAAGATACTGTGGCGGATAATGCCTCTTGCGGTGTCTTTGTTTTGGGCAATCAGAAAGTCGATCCGAAAAGCCTTGATATGGCGGGCCTCGAAGTTGTGGTTGAAAAGAACGGCGAGGAAATTAGCCGCGGCGTCGGCTCTTCCGTACAGGGGGCGCCTGAAAATGCAGTGGCGTGGCTGGCTAATACGCTTGGCGAATATGGTATTCCATTTGAAGCGGGAGAGATTATTTTATCAGGCTCATTAGTGCCGCTTCATCCTGCTGCACGGGGTGATAAGATGACAATGACTATTGCAGGCTTTGGGTTCTGTGATGTGGAGTTTATCTAATGGCTAAGATTAAAACAGCTATAATCGGGTCGGGCAATATTGGCACAGATTTGATGATTAAAATCGTCGAAAGCTCTGAGGTTCTCGATGTCGGCTGCGTTATCGGTATTGATCCTGACTCTGAAGGCCTAGCGATGGCGCGGGAGAGGGGTTTTGCGACCTCCCATGAGGGCGTTGAAGGCGCGCAAAAGCTTAATGTTTGGAAGGATGTAAAAATCGTCTTTGATGCGACTTCTGCTTATGCCCACGCCAAACATGCCGCTATTTGCGAGGCGGAAGGTAAGCAAATGGTGGACCTAACTCCGGCGGCGATTGGGCCATATTGCGTGCCTGTTGTGAATATGGATGCCCATTTGGATGCACCCAATGTGAATATGGTGACCTGCGGGGGGCAAGCGACAATCCCGATGGTGGCAGCCGTTTCGCGCGTCTCTGAATCTGTACCTTATGCCGAAATTGTAGCGTCGGTTTCGTCGCGCTCGGCAGGGCCAGGAACGCGGGCTAATATCGATGAGTTTACCCGCACGACAGCCAAAGGGATTGAAGAGGTTGGCGGCGCGCAAAAGGGTAAGGCGATTATTATTCTCAATCCTGCTGAACCGCCCATGATTATGCGCGATACAGTCTATGCTCTCTCGGTCGGCGGCAAAGAAGAAGATATTCGCAAATCTGTGGCCGATATGGTGGCTGATGTTCAGGCCTATGTGCCGGGTTACCGCCTCAAGCAAGAGGTTCAGTTTGAAAAATTCACAGGTAATAATAAGCTCCATATTCCGGGCCTTGGAACATATGAAGGCACGAAGGTCACAGTCTTCCTCGAAGTTGAAGGGGCAGGGCATTACCTTCCGAAATATGCGGGTAATCTTGATATTATGACGTCTGCGGGAATGGGCACGGCGGAAGCGATAGCACGTAAAAA
>CAZFWZ010000145.1:0-4057 GCA_964522765.1 uncultured Caulobacterales bacterium
GGAACAGCCCAGCCGACAAACAGGGCGGACCGAATACCAAGCGCAGCGATACAGACTATAAAGACAAGAATAACGGCGTTGATAATAGACGAAGAAAGGGAGTTAACCATTTCATTAATAAACTTTTTTTTCTCTTGAGAGTAGGCTATCTGAATCGTGTCAGGCCAGTCGTCTTGGGAGGTCACTTCGTCAACTAGCGACCTAACAAGGTCAGAGGTTTCAAGAAGATTTTTGCCTTGGCGTTTCGATACTTCGATGGATAAAGAGGGCACGCCGTTAAAGCGGGCAAGCGTATTGACGTCCTTATAGGTTTGGCGAACTTTGGCGATATCGCGCATACGGATAATAGCGCCTGTCGGGCTTGCGCGAATAACAAGGTCGGCTAAATCTGACGGGCCTTCGATAAGACCTGGGAGTTTAACGTTGAACTTGCCTGAATCCGTCTGCAGTGTGCCAGCGGTAATCAGCGCATTATTCTGCGCTACGGCGGCCGCGATTTCGTCAAAAGTAATGCCCGTCGCTTCAATGAGGGCAGGATCAAGTTCTGCCTCAAGCAGGTCTGTTCGCTCGCCAGAGATGCTGGCTTCAAGTACTTGCGGTATGCTTTCTATGCGGCGCTGCAGATATTTTGCACGTTTTTGCAGCTCGCGCTCGGGCGCGGCGCCAAACATGTTCACCACCAAAATGGGTAGGGTGGCGGTATTAAATTCTTCAATGACGGGTTCGCGCGCTTCTGAGGGGAATTCCCCGCGCGCTTTGTTGACCTTTTCAATCACGTCTTGAATGGCTTTGTCTGAGTCAAAGTTGGCTGCGAACTCTAAAACCATTACGGCAGAACTATTGGCGGCGATGCCGTCCATTTGCTTGAGGCCGTCGAGTGATTTGAGCTCAGCTTCCATCGGGCGAATAAGCAGGCGCTCCGCGTCCTCGGGCGAAACGCCGGGGAGGACAACACTTACGTTGATAAATGGCACGGGGATATCAGGGTCGGCATCGAGAGCAAGCTTACTGAGGCCTAACAATCCGCCAATGACCGCAAACAGCATCAGGCCCATGGTCATGCGCCAATTGTGTATCGCAAAACCAACAATGCGTTCCATTAGTTCGAGCTGACCGTTTGGCTTGAGCCTTCGGGGACGGGGTCCACCTTTGTGCCGACGCTGACAAAATCCTGACCCTGTACGATGACGCGCGCCGTATCCGGTAGGCCCGTCACCCACAGCCCGTTATCTTCTTCGGCCACTGTCTGGGTTAAAGCGAAGCGCACGATGTTATTTTCATCAAGATAGCGCACGCCGACCTCGCCGTTATCGTCCAGAGTCATAATCCGGGCGGGAATAAGGCATGCGTCTATCGAGCCGGCTTCCAAAGCAACGGTGGCGGTAATGCCGGCGCGAAGAGACATGTTTGGATTAGGGACTTCAATTTCGGTGCGGAACGTGCGGGTCATATTATTGGCCCGCGCTTCGATGAAACGAACTTTACCCTCAAGCGCTTCTCCCGTGGCAAGCGATATTGAGGCGGTAGACCCTTTTGAGATTGCGGCGAGCTGAGTTTCAGACAAATCCGCTACGACGATTAAGGGGTTAAGCTCTAGTAATAGGCCGCAAGCTTGTCCGGGCGCGAGAAAATCACCGACTTCAGCTATTTGGCGCTCGAACATACCTGAAAACGGCGCGCGCATGTTCACATTATCAAGTTCAATTTCAGCGGATTTTACAGCAGCGCGGGCACCGTCAACACTCGCTTGTAGGCTGGCGAGTTGATTGGCAGAGCGGTAGCCCTTGTTGACGAGTGTTTGTGCTGAGTTGAAATCAGATTGCGCAGACACAAGGGTTGCGCGCATTTGGTCGAGGTTAGCCTGACGCGCGTCTACGTCTTGCTGACAAAGGACTTGGCCTTTGACGACGCGCTGTCCTTCGCGGGCGGGCGTGTTTGCCACGAGCCCCGCCGTTTCTGCTTTGACTTCAACTTCGCGGTTAGCTTCCGTTCGGCCATAAAGGCGGTATTCATTTGGGCGCTGATGTAAGCTTGCTGTTCTGTAGACGACTTGCGGCAGAAGGTCTTGGTCATTTTGCGTATTTTGCGCCGCGACTTTTGGTGCGGGTTCCTCGCCGTTATTATTGGCCAGAAACCAGAGGCCAATCACCAAAACGGCGAGACCTGCAATTACATATGACGCGTTGATTTTCATGACAAATATACGTTTTTAAACGCGGGGTGGTTTTCCGCAAGCTAAGCCCTAGTTAGCGTTAAACCCCAATAGCGCAAGCGTCAAATCCCTCTAATCACCCTACGTTTTTGTATGTACCCCTCTGCGTATATGTTCGACAGGGGGATAAACTCATAAAAATGTCAGAAATCACGGCTTGCAATGCCGTTTTGCTTTATTAGGGTAATAGATTGGGATTTAAGTTTGGCACAGACCAAAACAACTGCAGGGCGCTGGCTTTATGAGCAGGGGAAATGATGGATATTATTGAGCAATTGCACGAAAAGCGCGAGCAGGCGCGGCTTGGCGGCGGTCAAAGGCGCATCGACGCGCAGCATGCCAAAGGAAAGCTCACCGCGCGTGAACGGTTAGAGCTCCTACTTGATCCCGGCTCCTTTGAAGAGTTTGATATGTTCGTCAAGCACCGCTCCACCGACTTTGGTATGGAAAAGAAACATTTTGCGGGCGACGGCGTTGTCACGGGTTGGGGCACGATTAACGGCCGCAAGACATTTGTGTTCGCGCAAGATTTTACTGTCTTTGGCGGCTCGCTCTCCAAGACCCATGCAGAGAAAATCTGTAAGGTTCAAGAGATGGCCATGAAGCACGGCGCGCCCATCATTGGCCTCCAAGACAGCGGCGGCGCGCGTATCCAAGAAGGCGTCGCGGCGCTTGCGGGTTACACAGATGTGTTTCAAAACAATATCTTAGCCTCAGGTGTTGTCCCGCAAATTAGCGTCATCATGGGCCCATCAGCGGGCGGGGCGGTTTATTCGCCGGCGCTGACGGATTTCATCTTCATGGTGCGCGATAGCTCATACATGTTCCTGACGGGGCCAGACGTGCTTAAGACTGTGACCAATGAAATCGTCACCGCCGAGGAGCTTGGCGGGGCCAAGACCCATACGAGCAAATCCTCTGTCGCGGACGGGGCCTATAACAATGATATGGAAGCGCTCGCGGAAATCCGCCGCCTGTTTGACTTTCTGCCGCTCAATAACCGCGATGGGTCGCCCGAGCGTCCGTTCTTTGACAAGCATGACCGCATAGACGAGAGCCTGAATACGCTTGTGCCTGATAATCCCAACTTGCCTTATGATATGCATGAGCTGGTTGAGAAAATCGCCGATGAGGGTGACTTCTTTGAAATTCAGCGCGACTTTGCCAAGAACATTCTCTGCGGCTTTATCCGCCTAGAGGGTAAGACGGTCGGTGTGGTGGCTAATCAGCCCATGGTTCTGGCAGGATGCCTTGATAGCGACGCGTCGCGTAAGGCGGCGCGCTTTGTGCGCTTTTGTGACTGTTTTGAAATTCCGATCTTGACCCTTGTTGATGTGCCGGGCTTTTTGCCGGGGACATCCCAAGAATTTGGCGGGGTGATTAAGCACGGCGCGAAGCTGCTCTATGCATTCGGGGAGGCGACAGTGCCCAAAGTCACCGTGATTACGCGCAAGGCCTACGGCGGGGCGTATTGCGTGATGGCGCCCAAGCATTTGCGCGGCGATATCAACTATGCATGGCCCACGGCGCAAATCGCTGTGATGGGCGCGAAAGGCGCAACGGAAATCCTGCACCGCAAAGATTTGGATGATGCCGAGAAAACCGCCGCCCATATCGCCGATTATGAAGAGAAATTCCTAAGCCCGTTCCGCGCCGCAGAGCTTGGCTATATAGACGAAGTAATTTCGCCCCATAGCACAAGAAAACGCGTCAGCCGCGCGCTCGCCCTCACCAAGGATAAAGACCTCAAGAACCCGTGGAAGAAACATGGGAACTTGCCGCTTTGATTGTAGATGAAGATTTCGTCAAGGATAACGACATGCTTTTATCTATATTTTTATGGCA
>CAZFWZ010000146.1:0-4023 GCA_964522765.1 uncultured Caulobacterales bacterium
CGCGCCTTGCGCCCGACATGTTCACCCTAATCAGGCAGGTGCAAGTCGGCGCGTCAATTGCCAAAGCCTGCCCGCACCGCATCGTAGGATCTGAACCGCCCGTTTACGAGGATACTGAAGAGACGTTTGACGACCTTTACGCGCTAATTACCAAAGCGAGGGGCGAGCTCGCGAAATTTGGACCCGATGATTTGAACGGCAAAGAACTCCGTGAGTTTTCTGTCAAAATGGGGCCTACGACGCGTGACTTTACGTCGATTAGCTATTTATCAGGATTCACCCTGCCAAATGTACAGTTCCATTGCGTGACGGTTTACAACATCTTGCGTCATAACGGTGTTCCGCTCGGTAAGCTCGACTTTTTTGGCGGCGGCGGTAGCTAGCCGCTATTCAGTGTTCAGCCACGTCACATCAGCCCCGTGAAGCGGCACAGTTGCGAGGCTCATCTTGGCGGAGCCGTCAATAATTTGCTTTGAGTAAACGAGATAAATAAGCGTGTCGTTTTCGCGGTCATACACGCGGCGCACGGCAAGTTTCTTGAACACAACACTTTGGCGCTGCTTAAAAACGGTTTCACCATTCTTGTCTAAATCGATATCACCAATGGTTATGGCGCCCGTTATGCCGCAGGAAATCGACCCATTAGAGGGGTTTTCAAACCAATCCCCTTTGCGCATACGGTCGATGACGCTCCTATCGAAATGCGCCATGTGACAGGTTACGCCTTGAATTTTTTCATCCGCAAAGCTCTCGATTTTGATCTCATTGCCCGTCCAGTCATTATTAATGCCTCCAATCTCGCCGCGTCCATCACCCCCGCAAGCACTCAGAAAAGCCGCGGACAGAATTGATAGAAGAAGAAGAAGATTTTTCATGGACATCTCAGCGTTAAAGTGTGGGGCGGGCTTGAGACAAAACGCCGCCAACCCTTATGGGTTCCGCGCGCACAGCCTTTCCGCTCGCGTCTGTTTCGACGAAAATACCGCACAACGTACCGGGTCCAGAGGCAGGCGTAAAACGGCCAGATCGCATACGCGTCGTAAAACGGTGGAGCGGCTCTTCCTTTTCCATGCCAATGACGCTGTTATAATCACCGCACATGCCCGCGTCCGTTTGAAACGCTGTACCGTGGGTCAAAATGCGCGTGTCGGCCATAGGTACGTGTTGGTGCGTGCCGACCACAAGCGAAGCCCGGCCATCACAAAACACGCCCATGGCTTGTTTTTCCGACGTCGCTTCGGCGTGAATGTCCACAATGACGGCATCTGCTACATCGCCCAGCGGAGCGTTATTTATCTCGCGGTCAACAGCACCAAACGGATCATCAAGCGAGTCCATAAACACGCGGCCCAGCACATTTATAACAAGCAAGTTAAAACCATTAATTTGATAAAGCCCCGCCCCTCGCCCCGGCACAGTGTGAGGCGGATAGTTACAAGGCCGCAGCAAGCGAGGCTCATTCTCGATCACGCTTATACCGGAGGGATTATCAAAGCTATGATTGCCAAGGGTGAGTACATCCACGCCAGCATCAAAAAGCTGATCTGCGGTTGAACGCGTTATGCCAAAACCGCCCGCCGCATTTTCAGCGTTGACGACAACTGCGTCGAGTTTCAAATCCCCTTTAAGCCGCGGAAGGTGGTCCACAACAGCTAGGCGGCCAGCTTTACCCACCACATCTCCAAAAAAAGCAAATCGCATTAAAACGCCTTGAAGTATTGATCCGTCAAAATTCCGTCGAGCAAAACATCATGTTCGTCCGTTGGAATATGCGCTGCTTCTTGCGCAGCAAAGGCGACGCCGCAAGCAAAAATATCTTGGCGCTCCCGCAGACTTGCGAGAGTTCGGTCATAAAACCCGCCGCCATATCCAAGTCTTTCACCGGACGGCGTAAAAGCCAGAAGCGGTACGAAGACGAGCACTGGAAACACTTCGGGTTTAACAGGGTAAGGCTCGCGCGTTCCGTAAGGCCCTGCTTTCAAAGGGTCATTTGGTAACCAGCTTCGGAACGTTAGCGGCTGTCCCTTGCGCGGCGTACACGGCAGAGACAATCTAAACACCTGCTCATCTAAGGCAGACATCAAAGGCCGCACATCAATCTCACCCTGTAATGGCCATATCCCGCCGACAAGCTGGCCGCGAAACCGCTTACATGGAAAGTACTGCATAAGTTCAATCGCAGAGGCCCTAGAGTCGCCTGTTCGCGAAAACTCTTGGCGTCTAGCTTTGGCTTGTATCCGCGCGCGCGTTTTTTGAAAGGCTATGTCCATTTGAAGTTTTCAGCGGTTTAAACAAATAAAAGTGACGGTCCCACATGACCCGTGGAGGCTTTCAAATCCCCGTGAACCTGAGTTTCAGGTGGGCGTCGGAATTAAATGGACCACGATCCAAACAGAGCCAACTCCCTTCGGAGTATTTAAGGTCCCTGGAATATGTGCCAACTCACAAAGCCCGCAGTAACCGTCACGCCCTATGTGCGCCCTCACCCAAGCTTTCGCAAGAGGGCACGGCTTAAATCTTTGTATGCCAAAAGCACAAAGAAAAACCCCCGCTGCTGAGCAGCGAGGGTCAAATTCTGTCGGCGCGCTAACGCGCCGTTAGTCAAAGACTAGTTTTGCGGTGTCACGCGGCCGATAACTTGGCCTGACGCGCTGATGATCTGACCAGATGCATCGACACGACCGATTGTCACGCCGCGGCTATCAGTGACCGAACCGTCAGAGCGAACTGTGAAGCCGCCAGCAGACGCGCCGCCAGTTGACAAACCACCTGTTGATAGACCGCCAGTCGATAGTCCACCGCCGATTGAACCGCCAGAGGCACCTAGGCCGCGCAGAATGATTTGGCCTGAAGAGTTCACAACATCGCCATTACCATTCAGTGTGCCGATGACTGCGCCGGATGCGTCTAGGACGCGGCCATTGCTGATTGTGTAGCCAGCAGATGATCCGCCAGCTGAACCGCCAACGACTGTTCCAGAGCTAAACCCTGTTGAGCCTGCAGTAGAACCACCGCCCGTAAAGCCGCCAGAGAATGTTCCGCCAGTGATTGAACCACCACTTGACGTCGTTCCGCCGACCATTGAGCGCCAGTCCACACCTAAAGCATCAACTGTCGTCAGTGTCAGACCACCTGTGGAAAGACCACGAGCACGCTGGAACTGTTCAACCGCAGCATATGTGCCTTGGCCTAGACGTCCGTCGATTGAGCCTCTGTAGTAGCCTTCCGACTGTAGAGCACGCTGGATAGCAGAGATCACTGTTGTGTTGGCATTCGCCTCACAAAGAACCTGACGCCACTCGGCCTTCTCAGGACGCGTTATCGTGCGCTTATCAATCGTGCCGTATTCAGCAGGAATGACAATTGTTTCAGTCCGTGGTGCTTCCACCATTTTCTGAACCGTCACAGTCTCGTAACGAGCTGGGATCTCGCGGCGCTCAGTACGAGCTGGCTGATCCACAACACGGCGTGTGATTTGCTTGGTTACAGCTGGGATGACACGTTCTTGTGTCGAAGCTGGAACTTTCACAACACGGCGAGAGACTTGCTTCGTTACCGCTGGGATCACGCGTTCCGCAGTGCGGGCCGGTGTCTTGATGCGGCGGCGAGTTTCAGTCTTCGTCACAGCTGGAACAACACGTTCTTGCGTCGAAGCCGGAGTACGGACCACACGACGTGAGACCTGCTTAGTTACCGCTGGGATAACACGCTCTTGTGTACGAGCCGGTGTCTTAACGACGCGGCGTGACACAGTCTTCGTGACCGCTGGGACAACTTTCTCGACAGTCGAGGCCGGTGTCTTAACAACGCGGCGCTGTACTTGCTTCGTCACAGCCGGGATCACGCGCTCTTGGGTGCGGGCCGGTGTCTTAACGACTTGGCGAGTAACAGGCTTCATCACAGCTGGAATAACACGCTCTTGTGTCGAGGCTGGAGTACGAACCACACGGCGCGTAACCTGCTTTGTGACAGCTGGGATGACACGCTCTGTTGTCGACGCTGGCGTCTTAACAACACGGCGAG
>CAZFWZ010000147.1:0-3911 GCA_964522765.1 uncultured Caulobacterales bacterium
TGGTGGAGCCTAGGGGAGTCGAACCCCTGACCTCTTGCATGCCATGCAAGCGCTCTACCAACTGAGCTAAGGCCCCTCAGCGTTCTCGCTTTAGCGAAAACGCAAAAAGGTTTTGTGGTCGCGAAATTAGTTTCGCGGACAAAACCCAAATGTCTCGTTTTCACGAAACAACAAGGTATAATTTTCGCCGCGTTTTAAGTCTCAAGCGCGGGCTATGCAATAAAAATTCTGACTAAATTTCGATTTCGTCAACGTCGCCATCATCTTCTGCGTCATCAGCATCAGGCGGCGGGAGAACATTGTCGTCTTCATCATCCGCGAGGGCGGCGTCGGCGTCATCATCTTCGTCTTCAGAGAAGCCGTCCATATTATCGCGCTCCTCCTCGTCATCACTGCCGCCAATAAGAGCGGCATCGTCTCCGTCAAGCTCTAGCTCTTTGGCCTCTTCTTCGGCCTCGTCAATGTCGTCTTCGTCTTCGTCAGCGTCTTTGCCTTTTGTCTTGCCTTCTTCAGCGGCTAGCTCTTCGTCATCGTCGTCCTCATCAGATTCGGCATCGTAATCTTTAAGCGGCTCGTCCTTCATGGCCGCAAGAGACGCGCCCGCTAATAACTCTTCGGGATCAAAGCTATTCTCGCACATAGGGCATGTGGCAGGGTTGCGTGTTAAATCGTAAAATCGTGCTTCGCACTCGGGACATGTGCGTTTTGTACCCAGATCAACTTTTGCCATGAGAAAGACCTACTCAATAATTTTAATTGCGATGCCAGAATGTTACCAAAAGGGCGCTTGCGAAAAAGGCGCATGGGGGATAGACCAAGCGTCCTTAAAACCAATGGGCGTCTTAGCGCGCCTCGTCGTCAAGTCAACTGGGAATCGACATTATGAAAGCTCTCTCGCAGTCGAGCTCTGCCCTAACCGGCACTGTACGCGCCCCCGGTGATAAATCTATCTCTCATCGGGCGATGATTTTTGGCGCGATGGCGAGCGGAATCACCACAGTTGACGGGCTTTTGGAGGGCGATGATATTATGGCAACCGCTCAGGCCATGCGAGACTTCGGCGCAGACATCATGTGCGGCGAAGACGGAAGATGGCACGTCACGGGCTGCGGCAGTGCCGGGTTTAAATCGCCTCACTCTGATATTGACTGCGGGAATGCGGGTACAGGAGTGCGACTTATCATGGGCGCTGCGGCAGGTTACGGCGTGACCGCGACCTATACGGGCGATGCCTCGCTGTCCTCTCGGCCTATGGGGCGGGTTTTAAACCCGCTGCGCGAGATGGGCGTGGAGGCCAAGGCTCAAGCCGGGGATCGTTTACCCGCCACTTTATCTGTGCCTGACGGGCTTACCGCGATTAACTTCATCCCGCCCCATGCGTCCGCGCAGGTAAAATCCTGTCTTTTGCTTGCGGGGCTGAACGCGCGGGGCACAACCATTATTACAGAGCCAACGCTGACGCGAGATCATACAGAAAATATGCTGCGCGCTTTCGGGGCCAAGGTCGAGGCGCAGCCGCGCAGCATTGAGGGCCGCAAAGGCCAGATTGTCAAAATTGAAGGCGGACAAACACTCACAGCCGCCCATATTGATGTGCCCGGCGATCCGTCTTCGGCGGCCTTTTTGATTGTAGCGGCTCTTATCACGCCAGGTTCTGATGTTGTCATAGAGAACGTTATGATGAACCCGACGCGTATCGGATTATTTGAGACATTGACCGAAATGGGCGGCTTTTTGCGTATGGATAATTACCGGACCTCGGGCGGCGAAGTCATTGCCGATATTTCGGTAAAGCATTCAAAGCTGGCGGGCATCACTGTGCCGCCGCAGCGCGCGCCGTCAATGATCGATGAGTATCCTATTCTTGCTGTGGCCGCCGCCTTTGCCAAGGGCCGCACGGTTATGGAAGGTATTGGCGAGCTGCGCGTGAAAGAAAGCGACCGCATTGCGGCGAGCGAAAATCTGCTGCGCGCGAACGGTGTGGAGGTGATCTCCACCGAAACAGGCATGACTGTAATGGGCCTAAAGACTTCTGGCGGCAAACTGGCGGGCGGAGGCACAGTCACCACACATCACGATCACCGCATTGCCATGAGCGCGCTTGTGCTGGGCCTGCATTGCGAAGCTCCTGTTGAAATTGACGACGCCTCTATGATTGCGACCAGCTTTCCAAGCTTCTTTGAGGTGATGGAAGGTTTGGGCGCAAAGATTGAACTCAGCCAATGACAGTTATCGCAATTGATGGCACATTCGCCAGCGGAAAAGGCACTTTGGCGAAAGCGCTGGCGGGCCATTATGGCTATCATTATCTTGACACGGGAAAGCTCTACCGCGCTACCGCCCGTGATGTTTTGCGCGCCGGCGGAGACCCAAATAATGCCGCGCAGGCTACGCAATATGCTAAGAGTGTGGACGCTAGCAGTCTTGATGATCCAGCCCTAAAACAAAGCGAGATTGCCGCCGCCGCGTCAAAGCTCGCTGTGCATAAAACTGTGCGCGCGGCGCTCTATGATTTTCAGCGTGATTTCGCGGCCAAAGCCCCCGGCGCCGTACTGGATGGGCGCGATATTGGCACCGTGATTTGCCCAGAGGCGAAGGTGAAGCTTTATATTGATGCCGCGCCGCCGGAGCGCGCGCGCCGCCGCCATGCTGAACTTACGGGTTACGGCGAGGATATTACCTTAGAGACGGTCGCGATGCAGCTTGCGGAGCGCGACGCACGAGATGCTGGCCGCGCCGAAGCCCCGCTTAAGCCCGCCGCAGACGCGCATCTCATTGATACGACAGATATGAGCGTTCAGCAGGTGATGGATATGGCGGTGCGGATTGTTGAGGGCAGCTTAAGCCCTTCGTAAAGGCCCCGTAAGCTAAGTGCCCTATACCCAAATCAGGCTAGGCTGGCAAAAGCAATACGGATTTTAGAGGGCCTCGGAGAGTTCTGGATCATATAGCCAGCTCAGATAGATGCTGATGAAAACTAATCCAAACATGACGGCGCCAAATTCTAGGCTGAGTGCCATCAGAAATTCCAGTGGCAGGGGTTCAGCATTTGGACTTAGGATGAGGCAATAGGTTAAGCTTAATATGGCGAGACTTAATCCTGTTACGGCGTAAGCCCGCAGCATTTTTAGCGAGAGGATAAAGAGAATTGACGCTCCAATATAAACGCTGCAGAGGAAAATCAAGATTTTTGAAAAGGCCATCATTTCAGGGCTCGCGCCGAGCTTTTGGGACATAACGATTCCGGTAAGGCCTCCCATCAGCATAACCAATGAGGCCGCAAGACGCGCAATATAATTTAATCCTCGGCGGCTTTTTGCGGCGTCTAATGCGAGAGCGTGGCAGCACCCCCATGCAAATCTTGACCTCTCTTTGGCAGTGGGAATTGCGCCTATTTCTGCCTGCATGGAGAGGAGCCATTGTTTTCGGTTTGGCGAGACAAATTTATCGGCTTTAAGCAATATTTTTTCGGGGAGGGAGGTCATGCTTTAACCCCTTCAATATATGGCGCCGTATGATTTTTATCTGTTGTCGCCTTGATAGCGAAAGCTCTACCGCTTTTGGTGAGTGTGTAAACTTGGCGCCTCGGACGACCCAGTGTGTCTGGCTCTTCCCAACTGGTTTCAAGCAGCGCTCTGTCTGAAAGGCGCATAAGAATGGGGTAGAGTGTGCCTGATTTTAACCCCGTTAGTTTCATCAGGGCATATCCGTATTGCGGCTGGATAAGTAATTCCGTCAGGACTTTGCAGGTGGATTTTGAAGGGGCGCGTTTACGTGTCATGATATAATTCTACATATGTAGATTTATAAGTCAATATGTATTACTCTGTTTTCATGCGGGTCATACTTTCATTCGTCACTATCAGTGATAGCGTGTTGAACTCACTACAAAAGCGGACCTTAACCGAGCG
>CAZFWZ010000148.1:0-3892 GCA_964522765.1 uncultured Caulobacterales bacterium
GCCAGCGCAGGGTCGGGCGTCACCAAGGCAGCGGTCGTCCCATCCGTTTCCAGTGCTTCGCGCAGAATAAGCGCAATGGTAAGTGCTTCTTCTTCATCGCTTTGCGCTTCAATCAGAGACAGGCCTTCGAAAGCCTTCTCAAAAGTATCGCTAGGCGATTCAGAGCGTAGTGTGGCGATACGGCTTGGCCAATCATCGGCGGATTCGGCGGGAACAAGCGCTTCGGATAATATACGGCGACGAGCCGCCATATTTTTATGCTCCGCCAGATAAGACCAATCATTAATTTTGCCATGGTCTATCCCAATCGTCTCCGCGAGACGTTTGAGGGAATATTGCGGATGTTGCTCTGAAACATTATTCCAAACTTCATCGCGAAGGTTGCGGTCAATACCTGGCAAAATAATAGCGCTATCTTTAAGGCGAGCCACGCAATGCATGAGCCGCGCGGTGGCTTTGAGCGTGCCCGTTGAGCCTGCGATAATAACGGGGTAATCAGGCGGCGTCTCTGTCCAATGATCGGTCAGCGCATTGAGCAGCGCGACGCGGCGCGCCATAGGCTCCATGAGGTTTTGCGCCGCTAAGTGCTCTGGCCAATAGGTTTGCACGATTTCAAACAAAGTCGCGGCATTTTGATAATGTTCGGCGGCGCGCGCCCGCATGTCGTCAAGCTGACCTGCATCACTTAGCTTAACCTCATCCATAGCCGCGTCGTCCATAACGGACAAAAGCTGATCGGCCAAACCCAGCGCGCCGGCAGGCGTTAGAGGTAAATCCGACACACGCCCATGATAGCGCGAAACAATCCTCGCCATATCAAAACGGCGCTGGGCGGACGGCATAGCGGGGGCAACAATACCCACTAGCTCGCCCGGTTCAAAGGGCGGCTCTTCAGGGTCAATATCCGCCAGAGGGCGCATACGCGGCAAAAGCGCAACGCCGCTGCCGCGTTCAATCGCGTGCGCAACAAAGGCATTCCCCAAAGCGCGTACGGCGCGGCGCGTTGGCAAAAATACAAGTGCGCGCGGCAGCTCATCTCCAAGCCGCTCAACAAGTCCGGCCGCAAGCGAGCGCAGAAACGGCGCGCCGGACGGCATGTTATAGACCGGCAGCTCGCTCACGTTTGTTTAGCTAAAATAGCTTCGGCTTCATCGCGCGCGTTTGGGTCGCCAACATGCATCCAAAAGCCGTCAAGCACGGCGCCATAGGCGCGAGCAGATTTCAGGCTCACATCCCAGACTTTATTGCGCGAAAACGGCTCGGTTTTAAAATTTCTGAGCGGGCCAAGATTTGCGATTTGAACACCCGCATAGACGAAGGGCGCGCTCTCGCCCGTCCGCCGCGAGATATGTCCCGTCTCAAGGCGCTTAAAATCGCCGCCGCCATAATAGCCTAATGTGTCATCTTTGGGCGCGAGTAGAAGCAGATCATCCATTTTATCTGGCACCCAATTGTCCAAAAGACCTTGCAGCGCGCTTTTATTTTCCAGCCAAATCGCGTCGATATTACAAATAAATATCGGCTCAGCGCCAAGAAGCGCAAGCGCCTTTACAACGCCGCCGCCTGTTTCCAAAAGTTCTTCGCGTTCGTCGGAAATAATGATTTCCGGGAGGCCAGTGCGGGTTTTTAAATGCGATTCAAGATGGTCAGCATGGGCGTGAACATTGACCACGGCGCGCGTGACGCCGACGTCTGCGAGCCTATCAAGCATATGATCAATCAGCGGCCGGCCGCCGACCTCAACCATGGCTTTGGAGCGGTCATTGGTGAGCGGGCGCATGCGCGTTCCGTGCCCTGCGGCTAGCACCATGGCCGTCGTTACAGGCGGCTTAAGCACGCTTGGCAAGTAGGATGAAAACCACGCGCGCAAAGCTGTAAATTCATCTCCTTTAATATCGCTGAGGAATAATTTTTGAACGCGCGGGATAAGGCGCCGGTAATGCGGCTTTCCATCCCGCTTAGCGAGACGCACGAAAATACCAAGAATTTTCGCATTTCTCTGCGCGCCCATAACGGCATAGGCGGCCTGAAATGCGGAATCGTTCTTAAGGCCTGATTTTTCGCAAAAGCGCTCAATTAAGTCACCGCGGATTTCTGGGTTAACATCGCGGCGCGCATCTTCGAGCAGACTCACAAGATCATAAGCAGGGTGCGCCATAAGGCCGTCTTGGAAATCAATCAAACCGACGCGGGCTACCGCCTCGCGCTCTGGGAGCCAGAAGATATTCTCGGCATGAAAATCACGCAAAGCGAGACCCGGCGCATGGGCCGCAAGATAGTTAAATAATTCCGCCCAAATCTGAACCCACTCCCGCTTGGCGGCAGCGGATATATCCGCGCCTGCATCTGCTGCATACCATTCCAAAAGTAGATCAACTTCGGCCTGCATTGCGGCGGCGTCATAGCTGCGAAGCCGCCATGCAGCCTCGTCTGACGTTACCTTTTCTGGAAAGCTACTGCGGTAAATGGCGGCCAATGTGTCAACGGCCGCCGCATATAATTCAGCTTCTTTCGGCGGATCATTTTTAATAACCCGCGCGAATAAATCATCGCCTAAATCTTCGAGCAGGATAAACCCCGCGTCCAAATTTTGGGCGAGGATTTTGGGCGCAGAAAACCCGCGCGTGGTCAGCGCGTCTGCGATACCAATAAAGGCGGCGGGCTCTGGCCCCGCGAGACGCGCAAGCGCGTTATAGCCTAGCGCTTTACGCTCAGCTACGCTTGCCCCTTCGGGCTCAGCAGGGGCTTCCGCCCCGCGCGGCGCGTCCATCAGCACCGCTTTTTGTCCGCCGCGAGAAAGCCGTTCATATCGGCGGCTGGAGGCATCGCCCGGCACAGGCGCGCGCACGGCGTCTCCCCATCCTGCCTCTTTTAAAAATTTTCTAATCTCAGTCTCGCGGCTCATGTCAGGCTTAAGTCCTTTATCCATTGCTTAGCCCCCTCTATGCGCGCGACTCGCCCCGCCCCGTCAAATATAATTGTGATGTTTACGGCCGTGTCTGGCAGAAAACCGCCAAGTTTATCAGGCCATTCAATCACGCAAATACAGTCCAAAAAGGCATCCTCGAGGCCAAGCTCAATACAGTCCTGCGGCTGCTCAAGGCGGTACATATCGCCGTGCCACAGCTCCCCTTTAGGCGTCTCATAGGTCTGCACCAGCGTATAGGTCGGGGACGGCACATCACCCTCACCGCTAAGCGCGCCAATAAGCCCGCGCGCAAGCGTCGTTTTCCCCGCGCCGAGGTCACCGCGCAGGGCGAGCGTATCCCCAATCTCCATATGCGCCGCCACTGCCGCGCCAAGGACAAGCGTTGCGGCTTCATTGGGAAGGTCTATCTGCGTCAAAAAGCTATGCACACAACCGTGATACGCGCTTGCAAAATGATTGCAACGCCTTACATAAGTTGCCATTGAATGATGCCAGGGAATTAAGGAGTTATCATGCCAAAAATTACATTTATCGACGCCGCAGGCACAAAGCGCGACGTAGACATCAAAGCCGGCGCGTCCGTAATGGAAGCGGCTGTGCAAAATATGATTCCCGGCATTGACGCGGATTGCGGCGGCGCCTGCGCCTGCGCGACCTGCCATGTTTATGTCGCGGCGGAATGGCTGGGTAAACTCAAAGCCAAAGACGATATGGAAGACAGCATGCTCGATTTTGCCGAAGACGTGCAAGACAACTCTCGCCTCTCCTGCCAAATCCTAATGAGCGATGAGCTTGACGGCATTACAGTGACGACGCCAGAAGCGCAGTAGGCTACTCGCGGGTTTCTAAGCTTAGCCAAGCGCCTTTAATGGAGCCGTTTACAGCCGCATCTAAAATATGACTAGCGGCTTAAATGAGGCGGTTCTTAGCCGCTCGAGTAATGTCTGCTTTTGGGCATAAGCG
>CAZFWZ010000149.1:0-3874 GCA_964522765.1 uncultured Caulobacterales bacterium
GCCGTAGGCTTTACGAATAATAACGCTCGCCCAAGGTACAGAGCTGCGGTAAATTGTGTTCATCGCTTCAACGCCGCGCCGGATTGTCGCCGTGCGCTCGGCCTCGAGACCGATCATGAAGCCGGGGTTGTCGACTAAATGCACGGCAGGCAAACCAAACAATTCCGCCACCTCAACAAAGCGCTTCACCTTTTCGGCTGTATCGGCAGTCCATGACCCGCCAAGCGAAGTCGGATCACCCGCAAGCAAAGCCACGGGCCAGCCATCAAGCCGCGCAAACGCTGTTATCGCGCCCCGCCCCCAACGTGCGCCCATTTCAAAAACGCTGCCCTTATCCATCACCGCGTCTATCAATCGGCGCATATTATAGGCTTTGGACTTATCCTTGGGGACAATTGACAATAAGGACTCGTCTGCGCGGGCGACAGGATCATCGCAAGGCCTGCGCTCCAAGGGCGCCCCTGCATAGCTTGGCAGAAAAGAGAGAAAGCGCCGCGCGCGGTCAAAGGCCTCCGCCTCAGACGTAACTTCGTCATCAATCACGCCGTTGCGCGTATGGATATGACTTCCGCCAAGGCTTTCTTTATCTTGATCCTCACCCAAGGCCGCAACGACTGCGGGACCAGCCGTGAAGATTTGCGATAAGCCTTTGACCATAATGGAGTAATGGCTCGCCACAGCGCGCGCTGCGCCAAGACCCGCCGTCGGGCCTAGCGCCAGCGCCACAACGGGCACGGCCTCTAAATTTTTCACAACATGGTCCCAGCCCGGCACAAAAGGCACATAGGTAAACCCCATATCCTCTAGCATTTTTACAGAGCCGCCCCCGCCCGTACCATCAATCATGCGAATTAACGGCAACCGAAGCTCATGCGCCATTTGCTCGGCCATGATGAATTTACGAATGATGGCCGCATCTGCTGCGCCGCCGCGCACCGTAAAATCATCCGCGCTCGCGACGACTGGGCGGCTTTCTATATTGGCGCGGCCAAAGATAAAGTTAGACGGCGCAAAACCTTCTAAATCACCATCGGCATTATATTGACCCTTGCCTGCAAGCCCGCCTATTTCGCGAAAGCTGCCTTCATCCACTAAGGCATCAAGCCGCTGACGCGCATTAAGTTTACCGCGCGACTTTTGCCGCGCAAGTTTCTCAGGCCCGCCCATTTTTTGACTGAGTGCCGTTCGTTTTTTAAGTTCCGAAAGCTCCGAAGCCCAATCATTTGGAGGTATTTTTTTACTAGCCATGCCCGACTATAGGACGGGCATCTATGTAAGAGCAATTACCTATCAAATTTAACGAATTTCAGCTTTTTAGGCATATCCGCATCTGGACCGAGGCGGCGCTTTTTATCTTCGATATAATCAGCGAAGTTACCCTCAAACCATTCAACGTGGCTATCGCCCTCATAGGCAAGAATATGAGTAGCCACACGATCAAGGAAGAAACGGTCATGAGAAATTACGACCGCACAGCCCGGAAATTTCTCAAGCGCGACTTCTAAAGACGCGAGCGTTTCGCGGTCCAAATCATTGGTCGGCTCATCAAGCAGTAGAAGATTAGCTGGCGTGGTGAGCATTTTTGCAAGGTTCACACGGTTACGTTCCCCGCCCGATAGCTTGCCCACATTTTTTTGTTGGTCCGTGCCTTTAAAGTTAAACGAGCCGACATAGGCCCGGCTTGGGACTTCGCGTTTGCCCATAACAATAATATCAAGGCCATCAGAAATTGCTTCCCAGATGTTTTTGGACGGATCCAGCGCAGCGCGGTTCTGGTCGACATAGCCAAGCTCTACCGTTTCGCCAACTTTAAACGTACCTTCGTCGGGCTGTTCTTCACCGGTTATCATTTTAAAGAGTGTCGTCTTACCCGCACCGTTGGGACCGATAACACCGACAATACCGCCGCGCGGCAATTTGAAAGACAGATCTTTGATGAGCAGCTTATCGCCAAAACCTTTGGAGACATTATTGGCTTCGACAACAATATTGCCGAGGCGCTCACCCATAGGAATTCGGATTTCAGCATGAGACACCACTTCGCGAGACGCTTCTTCATTGAGTTTATCATAAGCCGTAAGACGGGCTTTGGACTTGGCTTGGCGCGCTTTGGGGTTTGATTGCACCCATTCCAGCTCCCGCTTAAGCGCTTTGGTCTTGCTGTCCTCTTCGCGGCCTTCTTGATCCATGCGCTTGGCTTTTGCCGCAAGCCAGCTTGAATAATTACCTTCATGCGGAATGCCGCGCCCGCGGTCAATTTCCAGCGTCCAGCCCGTAATGTTATTTAGGAAATAACGATCATGCGTAATAAGGATTATCGCGCCGGTATATTTCACGAGATAGTTCTCAAGCCAAGCTACGGTCTCAGCGTCCAAGTGGTTGGTTGGCTCATCAAGGAGCATCAAATCAGGTTTGGACAGGAGCAGCTGACAAAGCGCCACGCGGCGCGCTTCACCGCCAGAGAGCGTATCAACGGGGCCGTCTTTGGGCGGACAGCGCAGGGCCTGCATTGCCATTTCAATTTTGGAGTCAATATCCCACGCATCATGGCCATCGACCTTTTCCTGCAGCGCGGTCATTTCTTCCATGATTTCGTCTGTGTACTCTTCAGCCATTTTGGCGGCAACAGCATTATAGGCGTCAAAAATCTGCTTATCTTCGCAGCCCTCAATGACGTTTTCCCAAACGGTTTTTTCAGGATTGAGCTTTGGCTCTTGCGGCAAATATCCGACCTTTACGCCCTCAGCCGCCCAATGCTCACCTGTGACTTCAGTGTCTACGCCGGCCATGACTTTCATGAGGGTCGATTTACCCGCGCCGTTGACCCCGACGAGTCCAATTTTAGCATCGGGATAAAAAGACAAATGCACATTGTCGAGAATGGTCTTATTGCCAAATTTCTTGGTTAGACCTTGCATGTGATAACAAAACTGGCGAGCCACGGGACACCTCAAATAGCGGAGTGAATAATGTGGCCCGCATATGCGCGGTTAGGCGGTAAATTTCAAGAGCGAAGTGATGGTAAACCTACGCCCGCTACTTACAAACTTAAGGCTGACGTGCATCGCGATAAACAAGTTAACCCGCCATCGCTTAAATAACTTCATCAAGCGAAAGATCAGAACCTAGTTCATCAAAGCTGTCGATTGGCTTGGTCGTGACCAAAAGATAGACATGCATAATCAATAGTCCAGAAACCATGATGCCCATGCCCCCTATACTAAGAGCAGAAAAGCTTAGCTTAGGCATAATGTCATCTTGTCCAAAATTGAAAATTGGTAAGAACGTACAAAACATGACAATAGCTGATAAAATGTACATTAGGACCTGAAAGGCAAAAGCCATGGCTTGATGTTTGCGTTCTTTTTCCCATTCATCCAAATATTTATCTCGTGACCAGAAACGATTCACAAATTTACTAAATACGAGTAACACAAGACAAATAAAGCTTATGTAATAAGCCAAGTGCGCAGCGAGGCGCGGAGTACCCATCAAATAGTCAAAGTCTAAAATGAAGATGGCAGGTATCATAAGCAGGCTTATTCCCGTTAGCACCCAAATTCGGCGCAAGGCCTTGGTCGTCATTTGTTTTTCAGTTAGCTTAAAACTCTCGGCATACCATTTTAACATAATCTCTCTCCTACTCTGCCGCGCGTTTAGCGTCGGCGAGTTCTTCGGCCAGCGTTTTGAAAGGTCGGGGCGAAAACACCATCTCCATGGGCAACCCAAAATAATCAGCTAGCTTAAACGCCAGTTCGAGTGAGGCATTATAATCCCCACGTTCAAGATAGCCGATAGTTTGAAAGTTTACCCCGACCGTATCCGCCAGTTGTTGGCGTGATAGGTTCTTCTCAGTTCGCAATAATTTAACACG
>CAZFWZ010000150.1:0-3759 GCA_964522765.1 uncultured Caulobacterales bacterium
TCTGGCCATTTGGCGATCCTGTCTTGCGCCTGAAAAATCATCTTATCTTCCTCAAGGAATGGTCCGAGGAGCAGCACGCCGCTCAAGAGAAAGCGCTCAAGCTGGAAATTCGTAACCTCTATAAGGAAGCCGAAAAAATGGGCAATTTGTCGGGCGATACCCATGTCGACCCGCTGACCATGTTTGAGCAGGTTTACGGCGAAATGCCCAAGCACCTTAAACGTCAACGTGCTAATTTTCTGGATGAGGATTAGATTATGGCTGAGTCAAAATCATCTGATATGAACATGATTGAAGCCATCCGTGACGCCATGGATGTCAAAATGAGCGCCGATCCCAATGTGCTCGTGTTCGGCGAAGACGTTGGCTATTTTGGCGGCGTATTTCGCTGCACAGCAGGCTTGCAGGAAAAACATGGCCTGCACCGCTGTTTTGATACGCCGATTTCTGAAGGCGGTATTGTTGGCATGGCGATTGGTATGGCGGCGAATGGACTTCGCCCTGTCGCAGAAATCCAATTCGCCGATTATATCTACCCTGGCTATGATCAAATTGCGTCTGAGGCTGCGCGGCTGCGATATCGCAGTAACGGAGAGTTCTGGGCACCGCTGACAATTCGCACGCCTGTCGGCGGCGGCATTTACGGCGGGACAACCCATAGCCAAAGTCCTGAAGCTCTTTTCACGCATATTGCGGGGCTTAAAACAGTTATCCCCAGCAATCCTTATGACGCCAAAGGTTTGCTGATTTCCGCCATAGAGGATGACGATCCTGTTTTATTCCTAGAACCAAAGCGTCTTTACAACGGCCCATTTGATGGGGAGCCTCATAAGGCGTCGGTCAGCTGGGCGGGGCATGACCTTGGCGATGTACCAGCAGGCCATTACACTGTGCCGCTGGGTAAGGCGCGTACCATACGCGAAGGCGGCGCGCTCACCATCTTGGCTTACGGCACGATGGTTTGGGTTGCCAAAGCGGCGGTTGAAGCGGCAGGTGTTGATGCTGAAATTATTGATTTGCGTTCGCTCCTCCCGCTTGATTTAGACGCGATTGTCACCTCAGTAAAAAAGACAGGCCGCGCTATGATTTTGCATGAAGCGACCCGTACATCAGGATTTGGCGCGGAGCTCATTGCCGAAATTCAAGAACATTGCTTTTATTATCTTGAAGCTCCGCTTGTGCGGGTGACGGGCTGGGATACGCCTTATCCGCACGCGCAGGAATGGGCTTATTTTCCGACCAAGGCCCGCGTTCAGCGCGAGATTGAAGATATCATGGACGCCGACTAATGGGGACGTATATTTTCAAAATGCCTGACATTGGCGAAGGCGTAGTTGAGGCTGAAATCACGGCTTGGCATGTAGCTGTGGGCGACACAGTTTCCGAAGAAGACCCAATTGCCGATGCTATGACGGATAAGGCGACCATAGAGCTGACCTCACCTGTGGACGGCGTTATTACGGCGCTGGGCTGCGACGCGGGCGAGATGCTCGCCGTAGGCGCTGCGCTCGCGACCTTTACCGTGGACGGCGAAGCTCCAGAGGTTGAGCCAGAAACCCAAGCCGACCCAGACCCAGACCCAGAAGACTCAGAGCCCAAAACCGCTGCACCGAAAGCTCCAGCCCGAAAACCTAAGCCCGTGTCTCCGCCGCTTGTCACGGCTGAGAAAGCGCTGGCCTCTCCAGCTGTACGAAAGGGTGCGAGAGAGATGGGGGAGAAGCTGTCAGATGCGAGGCCAACCGGGGCTTCTGGACAGGTGACCCATATCGATCTTGACCGGTTAGAGCAAACGCTGCAGCCTGCAGAGGGCGAAACGCGCATAAAAATTATCGGCCTGCGCCGCGTCATCGCTGAGCGCATGCAGGCGGCTAAGCGTCATATTCCGCATTTCACCTATGTCGACGAAATTGACGTGACCGAGCTCGAAGCCCTGCGAAAACGCGCGAACGCAAATGCAGATGACAGCAAACCTAAACTCACCGTGCTGCCGTTTATCATCCGCGCGCTGGCGCTAACGCTTAAAGACTGGCCGCAATTTAACGCGCGCTATATGGATGACGCGGGCTATGTTAGCCAATTTAATGCGCTTAACCTTGGCCTTGCGACCATGACAGAGAAAGGCCTGATTGTGCCCGTAATCAAAGACGCGGGCCGTAAATCCATCTGGCAGCTCGCCCGCGATATCGCCCGCCTCTCCGAGGCCGCGCGAGAGAACACGCTGTCCACCGATGACCTAACGGGCGCGAGCACGACGCTAACCTCGCTTGGCCCGCTGGGGGGCATTGTAACTACTCCTGTGATTAACCGCCCAGAGGTGGCGATATTTGGACCCAATAAAATCCGGTCTAAACTGGAAATGAGGGGTGGGGATATAGTAGAGCGCAAAGTTATGAACTTCAGTGTCTCTTGCGATCACCGCGTCATTGACGGTTATGACGCTGCGGCGATGGTGCAGGATTTAAAGGCGTTTCTCCAAGACCCCGAAATGATGTTCTTCTAGGGCTTGTTTTTTCGTCTGTTGTGCATTTTGGCCATGCCAAAACGCACGCATTAAAAAAGCGGCCCCCCAAGAGAGCCGCTTTCATTATCTTTGGCAAAGCTCCCCAAAGCCTAGCCTAGATAACTTACTTTTCCATCAGCATACGCGTTGCAGGATACGGCGTCGTCATGCCAGCCTTACCAAGCGCGGTGAGGATTTGCTGCGGAACGGAGTAGCGCACATCAAAGTAATGCTCGCCATCTGTGAACGGACGCACAACCAATTCTGCTGAACGCTCAGTCAATGTTTCGACCTCAACAAAAGGTGCGGGGTCAGATTTAATATGCGGGTTCGCCGCAAGCGTTTTCAGGATAACCTGACGCGCTTTTTCGATATCATCATCATAGGCCACATTGAACTTCATCTCGACGCCGCGCACAGGGTGGTGGCTGTGGTTGATGATTTTCTCACCCCAGATTTTACCATTTGGAATAATGATCTTCTGGTTATCAAACGTCTGCATATCTGTCGTGAACAATGTGATGTCTTCGACATTACCAAAGTGACCGCCTGCATCGACAAAGTCGCCGATTTTGTAAGGGCGGAACACCATGAGCATGACGCCAGCCGCAAGGTTTGACATCGCGCCTTGAAGGGCAAGACCGACCGCAAGACCTGCGGCACCAAGAAGCGCGACAATAGAGGTTGTTTCAACACCGAACTGGCCGAGAATGGCGATAAAGACGAAGGCCATAATGACCCAGCGCGCAATCGAGCCGAGGAAATTAAACAGCGTTTCGTCAAGCTGCGGGCTTTTCTTGGCCAATTTGACGATGCCGTTTTTAACTTTTTTGGCAATCCATGAGCCAATAATAAATATAACAAGCGCAATTAGGACCTTTGTCCCCATCGCGATACCTGTACTCATATAGCCGTCCAGTCTCTCTGGATTTAAAAATTTTGCGACTTCGCCCACTTGGTCTGTGACTTCACTTACTTGTCTTAACATGTTTGCCTCCCAGCCTAAATGATTATGAACAAACTGTTAAGGACTCCAAGATGAACGGTTTCTGAAAGGGTAATTTGCGCGCGTCCAAGCGTCATTCCTGACTGGCCATCGGGGGCGCAGAAGGCAGAATTTAAGCGGTGCACAAGCAGGCATAAGAACGTCTGCGAGGTCAGCCTCCTTGCCGGAGACCGTAGGAGAGAGTGTTTCGCAAGGCGGTGACCTCGCAGCTTTGGTTTATTGGACCCGCCGATTGTCTTTCAACGCGTGAAGC
>CAZFWZ010000151.1:0-3753 GCA_964522765.1 uncultured Caulobacterales bacterium
TGGTTTCCGGCTTGCGGATTTCACCAAATGACCAGCTGAGAATCTTCTCAGGGCTCGCGAGTGAAATCTTGATGCGGTCAAAGGTAGGACCTTCTTGCGCGGGGTTGAAAATGTTCATGACCTCTTGGTTCATAACGTTTTCCTTCTTTGTTCGGCCAGTGGAGCGTCCTCCTGCGGCCATTAAATCTTTTGCGACTCAGTCGTAGGATAACAGGGGCGTCAAGCCCCTGCCCTTAAGTCATTACCCGTTGGTCAGCTCAATGTTCAGACCGAGAGAGCGAATCTCTTTGATCAGGACGTTAAACGATTCTGGAATACCCGCTTCAAAGGCATCATCGCCGCGTACGATTGATTCATACACTTTGGTTCGGCCCGCCACATCATCAGATTTGACAGTGAGCATTTCTTGCAACGTATAAGCTGCGCCGTAAGCTTCAAGCGCCCAGACTTCCATTTCCCCAAAGCGCTGGCCACCAAACTGGGCTTTACCGCCAAGTGGTTGCTGCGTAACGAGTGAGTATGGACCGATTGAACGGGCGTGAATTTTATCGTCCACCAAGTGGTGAAGTTTCAAAAGATACTTAAATCCAACGGTAACAGGACGCGTGAAACGCTCACCTGTGCGGCCATCATTAAGATAAACCTGTCCGCTACCTTCAAAGCCTGCTTTTTCAAGCATTGTCACAATATCGGGCTCGCGCGCGCCATCAAAGACAGGTGTCGCAATTGGCACACCATTTCCAAGATTACCCGCAAGTTCAACGAGTTCGGTTTCTTTCTTCGGAAGCTCTTCGCCTTCACCGTAAGCATGTTGAAGCACGCCTTTTAGCTCAGCGATTTTACCGCCTGCGCGATAGTCTTTGAGCGCATTGTTGATCATTTCACCAACACCCGCACAGGCCCAGCCCATGTGAGTTTCGAGAATTTGACCCACGTTCATTCGCGACGGAACACCTAGCGGGTTCAGTACGATATCAACGGCGCGGCCATTGGCCAGGAACGGCATGTCTTCGACAGGGTTAATCTTAGAGATAACACCCTTATTACCGTGACGACCCGCCATTTTATCACCAGGCTGCAATTTACGCTTCACCGCAACGAAGACCTTAACCATCTTCATAACGCCCGGCGGAAGTTCATCACCGCGCTGGAGCTTATCGACTTTGTCTTCAAAACGCGCATCAAGGCGGGATTTAGACGTATCATACTGTGATTTCAGGGCTTCAAGTTCGCCGATGGTTTTCTCATCGTCAAGACCGATGCGCCACCAATCAGAGCGCGGCACTTCTGAAAGTGTCTCTTCTGTGATGGGGCCTTTGCGGAACCCGCGCGGGCCAGATACGGCTGTCTTGCCTTTCAGAATACGCTCAACGTTACCGTAGATAGAGCGCTCTAGAATTGAAAGCTCATCATCACGGTCTTTGCCGAGACTTTCGATTTCTTCGCGTTCGATTTGCATGGCGCGTTCGTCTTTATCTACGCCGTGGCGGTTAAACACCCGTACTTCAACAACAGTCCCCGATGCGCCCGGCGGGAGCTTAAGGGATGTATCGCGAACATCAGATGATTTTTCGCCGAAGATAGCGCGAAGAAGTTTCTCTTCTGGCGTCATTGGGCTCTCGCCTTTTGGCGTGACTTTACCCACAAGAATATCGCCTGAGTGCACTTCCGCACCGACAGCTACAATGCCGGCTTCGTCAAGGTTACGAAGCGCTTCTTCGCCGACATTTGGAATATCGCGCGTGATTTCTTCAGGGCCAAGCTTTGTATCGCGGGCCATGACAGAGAACTCTTCGAGGTGGACAGATGTATAAACATCGTCGGTCACGATACGCTCTGAAATCAAGATTGAATCTTCGAAGTTAAATCCGTTCCACGGCATAAAGGCCACGAGGATATTACGTCCCAAAGCCAGTTCGCCAAGATCCGTTGACGGGCCATCAGCAATGATATCGCCTTCTTTAATCTCGTCACCAACACGCACGAGTGGACGCTGATTGATACAGGTCGACTGGTTTGAACGCTGGAACTTCAGCAGATTATAAATATCAACGCCAGAGCGAGACAAATCAGTTTCTTTGGTCGCCCGAATAACGATACGTTTCGCGTCAACTTGCTCGACGACACCTGTACGCTTAGCGGCAACAGTCGCGCCTGAATCAAGCGCCACAACAGATTCCATGCCCGTCCCAACCAAAGGCGCTTCGGCCTTAAGAAGCGGCACAGCTTGGCGCATCATGTTTGAGCCCATCAGCGCGCGGTTCGCATCGTCATTCTCTAGGAATGGGATGAGCGCGGCGGCGACAGACACAAGCTGTTTCGGGCTAACATCAATGAAGTCAACCTCTTCGCGCGGTATAGGCAAAACGTCGCCGTTAACGCGGCAGGTGATAAATTCATCAGCTAGCTCGCCCTTGTCGTTAATCGCGGCATTGGCTTGAGCCACTTTATAGCGGGCCTCTTCCATAGCGGAGATATAAACGACTTCATCGGTTAGCTTGGAGTTTTTAATCTTGCGATATGGGCTTTCGATAAAGCCGTATTTATTCACGCGCGCATGAGTAGCGAGCGAGTTAATCAGACCAATGTTCGGGCCTTCCGGCGTTTCAATCGGGCAGATACGGCCATAGTGTGTGGGGTGAACATCGCGGACTTCAAAGCCAGCACGTTCACGCGTCAGACCGCCAGGTCCAAGCGCTGAGAGACGGCGCTTATGCGTAATCTCGGACAGCGGATTAGTTTGGTCCATAAACTGCGAAAGCTGTGAGCTACCAAAGAACTCACGCACAACAGCAGCGGCAGGTTTGGCATTGATAAGATCATGCGGCATGACGGTTTCAATATCGACAGATGACATACGCTCTTTAATGGCGCGTTCCATGCGCAAAAGACCAACACGGTATTGGTTTTCCATGAGCTCACCCACAGACCGCACGCGGCGGTTTCCGAGGTTATCAATATCATCAACAGAGCCGATGCCGTCTTTAAGCTTCACGAGCGTATCAACAACGCCGAGAAGGTCTTCTTTGCGCAATACACGTTCTTCATCAGAACACTCTTGGTCAAGACGTGCGTTCATTTTCACGCGGCCAACAGCCGAAAGGTCATAACGCTCTTTATCAAAAAAGAGGCTATGGAAAAGCGCTTCAGCGGCTTCCTGTGTAGGCGGCTCACCTGGACGCATAACGCGGTAAATGTCGACAAGCGCGCCTTCGCGGCTCTCGTTTTTATCAGCGGCAAGCGTGTTACGGATGAACGGGCCGACATTGATATTATCAATGTTCAGAACAGATAGCTCTGTGATAGCGGCTTCAATAATAAGCTCGATATTCTCAGCTGTCAGCTCATCACCCGCCTCGGCGTAGATTTGGCCTGTTGATGTATTGACGATATCTTCCGCTGCGTAACGCTCGGCAAGATTTTCATTCGTAATAAGAACGGACTTAAGACCGTCGTCAGCAAGCTTCTTTGCGCCGCGTTTTGTGAGCTTGCGGCCCACAGGGGCAGCCACTTCGCCGGTTTTCGCGTCAATAAGGTCAGCTGTAAGCTTCGCGCCGCGGTAATCTTCCGCGTTAAACGGCAAGACCCAACCATCCTTTTTCTTGTCATATTTATAAGCAATCTGGTTGTAATATTCCGCCAAAATGTCTTCTTTGCTCATGCCAAGGGCATAAAGCACGGTCGTGGCAGGAAGCTTTCGGCGGCGATCAATCCGCGCATAAAGAATATCTTTGGCATCAAATTCAAAATCGA
>CAZFWZ010000152.1:0-3705 GCA_964522765.1 uncultured Caulobacterales bacterium
TTATCCGGCTGCGCAAATACAAGATGGTTGAGCGCCGTAGCGGCATAGCGAAACTCCCCCGTGTCAAAATCTTCTTGCGCCTTTTCAAGCACGGCGTCTGCGCCGCCGACATAGGCAACGAATTTCTTGCCCTCGGCCACAGGCGGTAGAGGGTTCAGATTGGCGGGGTTACCGTCAAAATAGCCAAAGTAAAGCTGATATTGCGCTTTGGAATTATGGCTCACCGTGCCGTAATAATCACGATTGGCAAAGTTCCCTGCAATAGAATCCGGTAATTTCAGAAGGTCTGGAATCTCGTGCATGGTATGACCTTCATTGGCAAGACGCACGGTTTGGTCATGCACATAGCGGTAAAGATTGCGCTGCCCTTCCCAAAGCTCTCGCACATCAGCCTCGCCCCAAACAGGCCAGTGATGGCTACCAAAACTCACATCCGTCTTGCTCGCATAACTTTGAATAGCTTCATCGATGTAACGCGACCACACGCGCCCATCCCTTACCTTAGCGCCGCGCGGCGTCAGCAGGTCATGGAATGTATGATTGATGATTTCGGCCTGACAGAAAACTTTTTTCGTCGGCATATAAAACATAAATTCTGACGGCGCTTCCGCGCCCAGCGTTAGCATAAATTCCATCGGCACGCCGTCGACTTCAAAGCTCTCAAAATCTTTTGTGACTTCGCGGGTCGGGAAGAGCATGCCAGGACTGCCGTTAGAAATGGCTTGCCCCAGACCTACTCCGACTTGAGCCTTCGGCCCCTTAGGCAGCAGCGGGCCAAACATATAGGTCGCGCGGCGGCCCATGGCATTGCCTGCCAAGATGTTTTCACTGACCGTTTCGAGCACAAAGCCTTTGGGCGTGATGATTTCGAAATCTTGAGTTTCTGATAGCCCTCGGATGCCGCCATAATGATCAATATGGCTATGGGTGATAATAACAGCGCTGACGGACTTTTCGCCTAATTCACGGTCTACCAAAACCTTGGCACGGGCGGCCGTTTCTTTGGTTATGAGCGGATCAACAACAATCCAGCCTGTCTTGCCTTCAATAAAGGTAATATTGGACAGATCAAAACTACGCACCTGATAGACGCCGTCTGTGACTTTAAACAGGCCGTGCTTTGACAGAAGTTGGCTTTGACGCCAGAGGCTAGGGTTTACGCTGTCTGGCGCATCGCCTTTGAGAAAATCATAGGCCGTAGGGTCATAGTTCGGGATGCCCTCATCAAAGGTGGCGATAAAGCCTTTTTTGGCGCGTTCATAATCGCGGCGGTCAGAAAAATCGAGGGCCGCCACAGAGGCTTTATTAGCTTTGACCGTCGCGGGATGAACATCCGTTATAGTTTCTGCCGTTACAGGCTTAGCTGAAGATGGGGCTGTCGTCTCTGCCGCGCAACCTATCAAAAGCGCTGAAAGCGCTATAGCCGAAACTAATTTTTGCATGTAATTTTCCTTATTATTCTTTTCTTATTTACTCGGCAGCCTCAGCTAGGGTCGTCTGCGCATCTTCTTTAATCATATCTGACGCTTTCTCGGCAATCATTATGGTCGGCGCATTCGTATTTCCAGATGTCACATTAGGCATGACGGAGGCGTCAACCACACGAAGTCCGTCTACTGATAAAGAAACGTCTCTTCATCATAAGCTAAAGGACTTCAAACAATCCCGCTGCGCCCATGCCGCCGCCGACGCACATTGCGCTGACTACATATTTAACGCCGCGACGTTTACCCTCAATCAAGGCGTGCCCAACCATACGTGCGCCGCTCATTCCGAATGGATGACCAATTGAAATTGCGCCACCATTCACGTTCAGGTTTTCATTTGGAATGCCAAGCTTATCACGGCAATAAATCACCTGAACGGCAAAGGCTTCATTTAACTCCCACAGACCCACATCATCCATTTTCACACCATGACGAGAGAGTAATTTTGGGATAGCATAGACGGGACCAATACCCATTTCATCTGGGTCGCATCCCGCAAATTGAATCCCCACGAAGCGGCCCAGAGGTTCGACGCCGCGCTGCTCTGCAAGCTTGGCCTCCATAACAACTGCCGCCGACGCGCCGTCAGACAGCTGGCTGGCATTCCCTGCCGTAATAAAATTACCTTCTTTCACGAAATGACCGTCTTTCCAGACAGGCTTCAGACTGGAGAGGCTTTTCTTTGTAGTTCCAGGACGGTTACCTTCGTCCTTTTCAAGCGTCACATTCTGCTTTGATATTTCTCCCGTCTCGCGGTTTTTAACAACCATCGTTGAAACGAGCGGGACAATTTCATCGTCAAATTTCCTAGCCTCTTGTGCCGCAGCTGTTCGGGATTGGCTTTGCGCAGAATATTCATCTTGGGACTCGCGGGAAACACTGTAACGCTGAGCCACAATTTCGGCCGTTTCAATCATTTGGATATAGGCTTCAGGGACGGCTTTTGTGGCGGCCTTTGAAACAGCGCGGTGAGAGTTCTTATGCTTCGTTTGCACAAGGCTGATACTTTCCACTCCACCCCCAACGGCGACATCTGTATTATTGGTCATGACTGACTGCGCGGCTATGGCGATAGCCATCATCCCTGATGAACATTGGCGGTCAACTGTTGTCCCTGACACGGTACGCGGCAAACCTGCCGTATAGGTCGCTAGCCGTCCTATATTATAGGCTTGGCTCCCTTGTTGGGCCGCGCAACCCAATATGACGTCATCAACCATCGCGCCCTCAATCCCTGCGCGTTGAACGGCGTGTTTAACTGCATGTCCCGCTAGAACAGGTGCCTCTGTATCATTAAAAGCTCCTCGGTAGGCTTTCCCTATCGGCGTTCGGGCCGTCGAAACAATCAAAGCGTCGCGCATATCTTTTTCCTAAAGTTGAGTTATGTTTGAAGGTCCCCAATAGGCCTTCATTTCTTTGACCTTACCGTCTTCGTTGAATGCAAATGTGTCGATAATATCGATTGTCATGCCGCCTTTCGGCAAATCAACCTCGACAGCCACATCGGCGTCCACATGGGTCATTCCGCCTACCGTGCATCTAAAGGGAAAAGCTGCGCTATTTCCGGCTATGCGGGTCGGGCCAACCAATTCTAATTTAGCGCCGTTTTTGACGGCTAGGGTATAGAATTTCAGGATTTCATCCTTTCCGACTTTGGGCGGCGTCCCGACAGGGTCTGTTACTGTTGCGTCATCCGCATAAAGGTCAGCAATACCTTGGGCGTCCTGCGCGTTAAATAAATCAATATAGGCCTGAACAGTATCTAGCATTTTCTGGGACATGATAACTCCTTATGGATAATAACGGCTAATGGTATCGACAACACAGGCTGGTTTCTCTTCGCCTTCAATCTCGATGGTTACTCGCAAGGTTGATTGATAACCGCCAGGCACTTCTTTGATTTCAAGAAACTCGCCCTGGCCGCGTACTTTCGAGCCTGATTTCACGGGGTTAAGAAACCGGACTTTATCCGTGCCGTAATTTATCCCCATCTTCATGCCTTTGATTTCGAGAATTTCAGGCATGAGTTTGGCAGCAAGCGATAGAGTAAGATAGCCATGGGCAATAGTCGTCCCGAAGGGCCCATCTTTAGCCCTTTCCTCATCGACATGGATCCATTGATGGTCACCTGTGGCATCCGCGAAAGTATTTATCCGATCTTGGCTGATTTCCATCCAATCGGACGGCCCAATTTTCAAGCCTTCTTTGCCAAGTAAAT
>CAZFWZ010000153.1:0-3698 GCA_964522765.1 uncultured Caulobacterales bacterium
AAGCGGTAGAGGGGAAATCAGCCCGCCGACATTTTCAAAATCCATGAAGTAGATGAATTTACCGTCCTTCATGGCGCGGTCGTAGGCCGCTTTTTCCCAATCGTCTAAATTGTCGATAAAGGATGTATATTTATTACGGTCCTTATTGGTGGTCGCAAACTTATCGTTCTCATTGTAGAAATCTTCAAGATCATCAAACCGTTCAATGCGCGGCTTGATACCTTCTTCGCGGTTACGTTTTTGTGTAATGTTCTCTGGCTTATAGGCCGCGTCTTGGTTGCGTTTGAAGTCTTCTTCTGCGTCAGGATCTTGTGTTGAGATTTGATATTCGCGGATAGATGTCAACGCCATGTCAACATGGTCAGTGCCAAAATACCAGCCGCGCCAGAACCAATCCAAATCAACGGCAGAGGCGTCTTCCATTGTGCGGAAAAAGTCGGCAGGCGTTGGGCGTTTGAATTTCCAGCGGTTGGCATATTCGCGGAACGCAAAATCGAATAGCTCACGGCCCATAACCGTCTCGCGAAGCACTACCAGCGATGACGCCGGCTTTGAATAAGCATTTGGACCAAATTGCAAAATGCTGTCAGATTGCGTCATAATTGGGACTTGATTGGAGCTTGTCATATAGCGCGTAATGCTATCGAGCGGATTTTGCTGCCCGCCCAAAATCGGGAAGTTTTCTTCCCACTCATATTCCGCCATGTACTCGAGGAATGTGTTCAAGCCCTCATCCATCCAAGTCCATTCGCGTTCGTCCGAGTTCACGACCATAGGGAAATAGATGTGGCCAATTTCATGTATGATGACGCCAATAAGGCCGTATTTGATGTTGCGTGAGTACGTCACTTCACCCGTCTTTTCGTCCTCTGAAGGGCGGTAACCATTAAAGGTAATCATAGGGTATTCCATCCCGCCGCGCTCCCAGCTGTTGACTGACTGTGCCGTTGGATATGGGTAATTAAAGGCAAATTTATTGTAGACATCCATTGTGTGAACAACAGCTTGCGTAGAGTATTTAGACCAAATCGGCTCGGCTTCTGGCGGGTAGAATGACATAGCTAGCACCGTCGGGTGTTTCTCGTCATCTTGCTCGAAAGTCATAGCGTCCCAAATATATTTTCGCGAGCTTGACCATGCAAAATCACGCACATTTTCAGCCTTAAATGACCATGTCTTGCGATCATCAGATTTAGTTTCTGAATTTTTCTCAGCCTCTTCGGGCGTTACAATGAAAAGCGGTTTTTTCGGGTTAGCATCAGCAAGACGTTCACGCTGTTCTGCGGTCAGAACTTTTTCTGGATTTTGTAGCTCACCTGTTGCGGCGACAATGTGATCGGCAGGCACATTGATATTAACTTCATAGTCACCAAATTCGAGTGTGAACTCACCGCGTCCGAGGAACTGCTTGTTTTGCCAGCCTGTGTAATCCGTATAGGCGGCGAGGCGAGGGAACCACTGTGCAAGACCAAAAATATCATTGCCTTTGCCGTCGCGATCATCAGGGAAGGTTTCATAGCCTCCGCGTCCACCAACAGCCACTTCGTCAATAATGTTGTGTTCCCAGTCGATTGAAAAGTTTAATACGTCTTGAGGAGCTAAAGGCTCGTCCAAATCAATGCGCATCATGCTGTCATTAATTGTGTAAGAGAGGGCGCGTCCGCGCGCATTTGTAACGGATTTAAACTCAAACCCGTATTCTCGGTCTTCCATGGCTTGCTCATAACGCAGAGCGCCAAAACTGTAGCGGTCTGCTCCGCCTGCACCGTCTCCGCGACGAGACCCAGCCGCTGACGCCACGGCGGATTCGCGGGCCAATGAGCCGTCTTTGAAACGGTTTTGATCAAGCGCAAGCCAGATGTAATTAAGGGAGTCAGGTGAATCGTTTACATATTCTATGTCCATGCTGGCCGTAATGCTGCGCTTATCCTCATCAAGGGTAACGTCGATTTTGTGGCTTGCGCGCTGTTGCCAATAGGCAGGACCGGGCGCGCCAGCGGCGTTACGGAAAATATTAGGTGTTGGCAGGCTTTCAGGCCCGAGTTGACGAAACTTTGCGACTTGATCACCCTTACTAAATGCTGGGCCATCTGCATGTGCAGTTGAAGAAAGAGCTAAAACGGCAAGGGCCGCTGCTGATAAAGTGAATCCAAATTTACAGGCGGTCAAAACGGGGCGCATAGTGTTCTCTTTTTTGCATTTAGACTTAAGTGTCACTCTACCAACGGATGAAGGGAATTAAATACTAAATTCTTGCTACAGGAGAAATCATAAGCGGCGATTAACGCGGTAACGATGGAGAATGTCCCCTAAAGCGCTTAAAGGCTTCTTTTGCCGATAAATATGACGTCCGTATATATATTCGCCGCGGCGGGCCTTAGTATTGGGATTGTGCCGTTCTTCAACTATCTGGCTAATTTTCGTCATGAGATTATAGTTCGTCAGGACTTTTTCACGGGCCTTAATGATTGTTGGCAGACGAGATTCGTATGACCCCGTTTTTATTTCGGTGCGAATAATCTTGGCTGTGCCTTCTATGTCGAAAATATCAATGGGAATAATTGAGCCTTCGGGGAAGTATTCCATGATGTCGGGCGGACCAAAGTAAAATGGCACGCAATAAGCTAAAAAGCAGTCCGCAATTTTTTCTGTCCAGTGTCCTGGTTCAATATGATTTTCTATAGCGACGTGATAGCGAAAATTATCCAAGGCTTCGGCCTTGTCAGTGATGGGGCGAATGCCGCGGCCATAGACATCAAAGTCATCTCCCAAAATGTGCTTAAGTCCCATAACGCAATTATAGCGTTGTTGATGCAATGTGACCGCCATCTGCTTATTACTACAGACCGTCGAGAGATTTTGCGTCTTTGGAATGGGCGGCGTGGAGAGATAGTGATCCATATCCAAGTAACGATTGTCATCGGGATCAAGCGGGCGGCCATAGTACCATCGCAGCGGCGGGGTCTCGAAAATATGCCCTTTGTGCCTCACCACATCGCGCGACTGCTTGGTTAGTACATGCCCATATTGTCCAAAATAGCCGGGGCCATAAAGCTTAATCGACGTGGGTTCAGTGGTGATGAAAAGGGTGTTCTCGCGTGCGCAGGCGAGGGCTTCTGCGCGATTTGAACGTTTGTCATTTGGAAGGGCTGTAAGGTCTTCATAGACGGCAAGCCAATCATAGTCGCGTGCCTCTAAATCAAAGGTAAACTCAACATTCCCTACACGCGCCATGCGCCCTTTAAACAAGGACAGCCAAAGTGCAGAATCTTGATCGGCAGATGTCCTTGCCAAGAACTTGACCTTAATTGGCAAAGGCATTGAAATTATTATTTATTTTCTAGAGATGTATCGCGAATAGCGCGAAACTCTGAGCCTTCGTACCAGTTTACCCATTTGTTTGAACTCGCTATTCCATAACCGAGTTCAAACAGGATTTCTGTTGTCTGTTCAATGCCGCTTAAATCCCAGCTATTGTCATATTCATCACCGGGTTTGTGATAGCGTTTCTTGGTGTATTCTTTTGCGAAAGCTTCGCCGAATGACAGGCCGTTGATGATGTGTTCATTCCCGCTATCGGCGTAAAGCATTGGCACGCCCTTCTTGGCTAGGCTGATGTGATCAGAGCGGTAATAATAACCCGCCTGTGGTGTGGGGTCGGGGACAATATACAAGCGACGCGGCTCGATAACAGCTTC
>CAZFWZ010000154.1:0-3687 GCA_964522765.1 uncultured Caulobacterales bacterium
GCCGCAGTGGCTTGAAAAATGGGAGCGCATGAAGCTGTTTGAAAAGCTGCGCGCCCAGTCCAAAGACAAGCCGAGCTATACGCTGCATGACGGCCCGCCCTATGCCAATGGTCATATTCATATGGGCACGGCGCTCAATAAAATCCTCAAAGACATCATCAATAAGAGCCACCAAATGGCGGGGTTTAACGCGCATTATGTGCCGGGCTGGGATTGCCACGGCCTGCCGATTGAGTGGAAAGTCGAAGAAGAATTTCGCGGTAAAGGCCGCACAAAGGATGAGGTGAGCGGGCCAGAATTTCGCAAGCGCTGCCGTGAATATGCGGCGGGCTGGCTTGATATACAGCGCGAAGAGTTTAAGCGCCTTGGCGTCATTGGCGAATGGGATAATCCTTATAAGACCATGAACTTCCAATCAGAGGCCGACATTTGCGGCGAGCTTTTGAAAATTGCGAAAACAGGGCAGCTCTACCGCGGCTCTAAACCCGTCATGTGGAGCCCCGTCGAGCAAACAGCTCTCGCCGAAGCTGAGGTCGAATATCACGATAAAAAAGCCACACAGATTTATGTGAAGTTTCCAATCTCAGAAGGGCAGTTGGAAGGCAGTAGTATCGTAATTTGGACGACGACTCCATGGACAATTCCTGCAAATCGCGCGGTGAGCTATTCCGATAAAATCTCCTACGGTCTCTATGAAGTCACGGAGATGGAAGAGAGCGAATTTGAGCCTTGGTCAAAAAGTGGTGACAAGCTCATTACGGCAGATGATTTATGGGAAACGGTTGCGAAAGCGGGCCTCATTAAATCGGCTAACCGTTTGGGAGATGTCAATCCCGATGGCCTTGTTCTCAACCACCCCCTAAAAAATATGGCCGATGCCGAAGGCAAATATGACTTCCCAGTCCCGCTCCTTGAGGGCCCGCACGTTACGGCAGATGCGGGTACGGGCTTTGTCCATACCGCGCCCAGCCATGGTGAGGATGATTATATCGTTTGGATGAGCAATGCCACAAAGCTTGAGGCGCTCGGCATTGACCCCAAAGTCCCGATGACGCTCGATGATGGCGGCTGCTATACGGATGTCATGCCGGCCCGCTTCCAAGGCCTTGATGTTATCCGCACAAGCGGAAAAAAACGCGGGCAGGACGGCAAAGCCAACCCCGAAGTGCTTAAGGCGCTGGTGGAGTGCGGCAATCTTCTCGCGCGCGGAATTATGACGCTGCGCGACGCCCATAGCTGGCGCAGTAAAGCCCCCGTTATTCGCCGCGCCACGCCGCAGTGGTTTGTCTCCATGAGCAGCGGCGGCCTTCGCGAAAAAGCGATGGAGGCGATTGAGCAAACCAAATTCTTCCCAGAGCGCGGGCGTAACCGCCTCTCGACCATGGTGGCGGATAGGCCTGACTGGCTTATCTCTCGCCAGCGCAATTGGGGCGTGCCCATCACGCTGATTGTTGGCCCCGATGGAGAGCTGCACACTGACCGCCCAGATGCGGATGCCATTAACGCGCGCATCCTTGCCGCCGTAACAGTGCAAGGCGTTGACGGCTGGTTTGAAACCCCGCTCGCGGACTTTATGCCAGAGGGGCATGAGGGCTGGGAGAAGGTCACAGATATTCTCGATGTTTGGTTTGATAGCGGCAGCACACATGCGTTCTGCCTTAAGCGCCGTGATGACCTACCAGACCGCGCAGATCTGTATTTGGAAGGCTCTGATCAGCATCGTGGCTGGTTCCAAAGCTCACTCCTTGAGAGCTGCGCTGTTTACGGGCAGGCGCCTTATGACGGCGTGCTAACCCATGGTTTTGTCGTCGATGAGAAGGGCCTTAAAATGTCCAAATCCATCGGCAACACCATGAGCCCCGAAGACATTTCAAAACAATATGGCGCAGAGATTATGCGCCTTTGGACAGCCTCTTCCGATTGGTCAAATGATTTGAAAATTGGGCGCGAGATTATCCAAACTAATGTCGATGCGTACCGAAAGCTGCGTAATACTTTGCGCTATATGATTGGCGCGCTGGACGGATATGACGAGGCCGATGCGGTGGATTACGCCGATATGCCCGCGCTTGAAAAATGGGTGCTGCACCGCCTGTCCCAGATTACTCAAGATCACGGGGAGTGGGTGAGGACGCATGACCATAAACGCATTTTTTCTACGCTGTTTAATTTCTGTACCGTAGACCTGTCGGCCTTTTATTTCGATATTCGCAAAGACGCGCTGTATTGCGACCCGCTCGGCTCGACGCGGCGCAGGGCGTGCCGCACGGTGATGAATGAGATTTTCAAACGGCTGACCACATGGCTCGCGCCTGTCCTCTCATTTACGATGGAAGAAGTCTGGCAAGCGCGCTTCCCTGATGAAAACGGCTCTGTGCATTTGCAGGAATTTTTTGATACGCCAGAGGAATGGAATGCTCCAACGATTGAAACGCATATCGAAACATTGCGTGCATTCCGCGCCAATGTCTCCGAAGTCATAGAGCCTCTGCGTAAGGATAAAATCATCCGCTCTAGCCTTGAAGCGCGGGTCATTGCCCCCGCCGATAGCGCTCTAACCTCTGCGCTGACTGCGCTGGGAGTGAGCCGCAAGGACGAATACGCAGTGCCAGCAGAGCCAAATGATACGCTCGCGGATTATCTGATTGTGTCGGAATGTGATCTATCGGCCAAGGCCGAGGGAATTGCAGCCGAGCCGCTTTCGGCAGAGACCGCTTATGTGAAATGCGAGCGCAGCTGGAAATATTTCAAGGGCGAGGGCGATATCACCCCGCGTGATGCGGCGGCTGTTAAGGCTCTAGGCTAAGCTATGCATGATCCGTCACAACTCGTCTTGCATATTGGGAATTATAATTATTCTAGCTGGTCGCTGCGGCCTTGGCTTGTGCTCAAGAAATCTGGTTTGCCGTTTACAACCAATATGATTGATTTGGATGTACCGGGGTTCAAAGAAAAACTTCTAGCCCTCTCATCTATGGGGACTGTACCTGTGCTGGAAGTCCACACACAGGACGGCGTAGAGATGATCCCCGACAGCCTCGCGATTTGTGAATTCCTAGCCAAATGCGTGCCGAACCTTTGGCCGACTGATCCCGCTGCGCGAGAGAAAGCCCGCGCGGCGACCAAGCTGATGCATGAAGGATTTTTTGATATTCGCAACGAAGCGCCTATGAATCTGCGCCGCCGCACTCAGGGAAAAATGCCGGCAAACTGCCTGTCTGATGCTGCGAAGATGGATGAGCTGTGGCAGGACTGTCTTGCGGAGCATGACGGCGCGTTTCTATTTAAAGATTGGTCAATTGCAGACGCTTTTTACGCGCCCGCCGTGACGCGCTTTGAGAGTTACGGCCTGCCGCGCTCAACCCGCGCTGATACCTATATTAGCGAACTCATGTCAGACCTCGATTTTCAAGAGTGGGAAGCTATGGCGTTTTCAGAGTCGCACATCTTGCCCGAAACCGATAAGGTGAATGCGTAAGGAGTTACCATGAATCTCAAAGATGCCATTCGTACCATCCCTGATTTCCCAAAACCGGGAATTATGTACCGTGATATCACGACGTTGCTGACAAGCCGCCGCGCCTTTGCGGAAACTGTGATACAGCTCTGCGCGCCTTATCAAAACAAACTCATCGACAATGTTTGCGCGATAGAGGCGAGGGGGTTCACCATTGGCGGCGCTATGGC
>CAZFWZ010000155.1:0-3679 GCA_964522765.1 uncultured Caulobacterales bacterium
TAGCGCGGACGTCAGTAGCTTTTAGTGTATTAGCCATCGCCTACTCCTTCGTCTCGCCTGGGCGTGTTACGACTTTCGTGCGTACAGGTAGCTTAGCTGCGCCGAGACGTAGAGCTTCGCGCGCGACCTCATCAGACACACCGTCAATTTCAAACATGATCCGGCCTGGCTTAACTTTACAGGCCCAAAATTCTACAGAACCCTTACCTTTACCCATACGGACTTCGGTCGGTTTCTTTGTGACAGGGACATCCGGGAAGATACGGATCCAAACACGGCCCGCACGTTTCATGTGACGCGTAATCGCACGGCGAGTTGCCTCGATCTGGCGAGCTGTAACCCGCTCAGCTTCGAGCGACTTGAGACCATAAGAACCAAACGTCAAGGATGAGCCACCTTTGGCCATACCCTTGATGCGACCCTTGTGCATCTTGCGGAATTTTGTACGTTTCGGCTGTAACATAACTTTTCTCTATTCTTCTCGCCCAGCGGCCTAATTGTCGCGGCGACCGCGTTGTGGACGTCCACCACCACTTTCAGCTTGCGCTGTCATACGCTTTTCATGCGCATAGGGGTCGTGCTCGAGGATTTCGCCTTTGTTAATCCACACTTTAATTCCGATAATACCGTAAGCCGTCAATGCACGAGCTGTACCGTAATCGATATCCGCGCGCATTGTGTGCAAAGGTACTGAACCTTCTTGATACTGCTCAACACGCGCAATCTCTGCACCGCCAAGACGCCCGCCAACTTTCAACTTACAGCCAATTGCGCCCATGCGCATAGCTGACTGCATTGCGCGTTTCATAGCGCGGCGGAAAGACATACGGCGCTCTAGCTGCTGGGCAATGCCGTCAGCAACGAGAGTGGCATCAACCTCAGGCTTACGCACCTCAACAAGATTGATGAAGACCTCGCCATCAACCATTTCAGCAACTTTCTTACGAAGCTTCTCAATGTCGCCGCCTTTTTTACCAATCACAACACCGGGACGGGCTGTGAAGATAGTAATGCGGCACTTCTTGTGTGGACGCTCAATTACAATACGGGAAACTGAGGCTTGCGCTAACTCTTTACCGAGAAACGCACGAATTGCGAGATCTTGATGAAGCAAATCGCCATATTCATTCGTGTTGGCATACCAACGTGAAGACCATGTGCGGTTAATACCTAGGCGAAGGCCAATTGGATTAATCTTCTGACCCATTACGCGGCCTCCCCTTCAGCTTCCGCGACTTCGCGAACAACAATCGTGAGCTCTGAAAACGGCTTCAAGATTTGTGCGCCGCGGCCACGAGCACGTGCCCGAAAACGTTTCATCACAAGGTTCTTGCCGACGTAAGCTTCAGCTACGATTAGGCTATCAATATCAAGACCGTGATTGTTCTCGGCATTTGCAATTGCAGATTCGAGAACTTTCTTGACGTCCGCTGAGATACGCTTGTGCGAAAACTCAAGGTCGGCAAGCGCCTTATCAACTTTTTTGCCGCGAATAAGTTGAGCCACCAAGTTCAGCTTTTGCGGGCTGATCCGGATCATACGCAGTTTTGCGCGGGCTTCATTATCCGCTACGCGGCGTGGATTTTTGACCTTAGCCATCTCTAGCTCCGCTTCGCTTTTTTATCGACGGCGTGACCGTAATAGGTACGTGACGGGGCAAATTCACCAAGTTTATGACCAACCATGTCTTCATTAACAATGACAGGCACAAATTTATGGCCATTGTGAACCTGAAACGTCAGACCGACGAACTGCGGCATCACAGTTGAGCGGCGCGACCAAGTCTTAATTGGCTTACGGCGACCTTCAGCGTGAGACGCTTCGGCCTTTTTGAGCAAATACCCATCAACAAACGGGCCTTTCCAGACTGAACGTGGCATGACGGCTCCCTATTTCTTCTTCGCGTGACGCGAACGGATGATGAATTTATTTGTCGACTTATTAGAACGCGTACGCGCACCTTTTGTCGGCTTACCCCAAGGCGTCACAGGGTGACGACCACCGGATGTCCGGCCTTCACCACCACCGTGCGGGTGATCAACTGGGTTCATAGCCACGCCGCGAACAGATGGACGAACACCAAGCCAGCGCTTACGGCCAGCCTTACCCAGATTAATGTTCATGTGATCTGGATTAGACACAGCCCCAACAGTCGCGCGGCATGTCTGGTGAATCATGCGCATCTCACCTGACTTAAGGCGAACTTGAGCGTAACCATCAGCACGACCCACAAGCTGAGCATATGTCCCGGCTGAACGCGCAATCTGCGCCCCCTTACCCGGCTTCATTTCAACGTTATGAATAATCGTTCCAACAGGCATGGCGCGAAGCGGCATGCAGTTACCCGGCTTCACATCAGCTCTTTCAGACGCCGAAACAATTACGTCACCTTCAGCCAAACGCTGGGGGGCAATGATGTAAGCTTTCTCGCCATCTTTATACTGGACAAGCGCGATGAAAGCCGTGCGGTTTGGATCATATTCTAGACGCAATACTGTCGCATCCATATCAAGCTTAACACGCTTGAAATCAACCTGACGGTAAAGGCGCTTATGGCCACCACCAATACGGCGAGAGGTAATACGTCCACGATTGTTACGGCCACCAGATTTCGTCAAGCCTTCAGTCAGGGATTTTTCTGGACGCCCTTTGTAGAGCTCAGAGCGGTCAACCTGCACCAAATTACGGCGACTTGGGCTGGTGGGTTTATATGTCTTCAAGGCCATCTATCAGCTCCTACAGACCCGTTGCGATGTCAATTGTATCGCCGTCTTTCAACGTCACGATAGCTTTTTTAACATCTTTGCGGCGACCGGCGATACCGCGGAAGCGCTTGGTTTTACCTTTGAGCTTAAGTGTGTTCACCGCTGTCACAGTGACAGAGAACAACTGCTCAATGGCTTCTTTAATTTCTGGCTTGGTCGCGTTAATCGCAACCTCAAACACAACTTGATTATTCTCAGACAAAATTGTCGATTTTTCCGTGATAATCGGAGAGACAATACTGTCGTAATGACGGGCTGCTACACTCATTTCAGACGAGCCTCCAAATCTTGGACGGCTTGCTTCGTCAGGACCAATTTATGACGTTTTAGAATATCATAAACATTTGCACCCTGGCTTGGCAGCACATCGAGGTTAGGAATGTTGCGCGCCGCATTGGCGAAGTTCTCGTCCAATGTAGAGCCGCCAACGACGAGCGCGTTGACGGCGCCCATTTTTTCAAGTGATTTACGAAGATCAGCTGTTTTAGCAGATTTCAACACAGCGTCATCAATGATGATAAGCTCTGATGAACTCGCCTTAGCTGAAAGCGCGTGGCGAAGGGCCATTGCACGAACCTTTTTAGGCAAGTTAAAGGCATGAGAGCGCGTACGCGGGCCGTGGGCTTTACCACCGCCGCGGAACTGCGACACCGCACCGTTACCGTGACGAGCCGTACCACCGCCTTTTTGATTGCCGATACGCTTTGTTGTCTTTTTGACATCGCCGCGCTCTTGAACCTGATGATTACCGCCCTGACGCTTCGCCAGCTGATAACGCACCATACGGTGTAAAATATCTTTGCGTGGCTCATTACCAAAAACGGCGTCGTCTAGATCGACCGTCCCTGACTTCTTTCCGGCGAGTGTTTGAACGTCGAGTTTCATGACTATTCTTCCTCACCTTTAGCAGCTGC
>CAZFWZ010000156.1:0-3571 GCA_964522765.1 uncultured Caulobacterales bacterium
TAGAATAACTCACGCCGCAGTTATCGGTCGTAAAAAACCCAAAAGGTTTGCCGCAAGTCGTATCGCCCACGAGAATAACCTCAACATCAATGCCGCGCAGGCTATTGATGATGAGTTCACTGGCGGAGCATGTGCCTGGCGTCGAGAGAATAAAGACCCGATTGAGATTTAGCGTGGGCAGGGGTAAGCCGGGCGTAAGAGTTGTATTTTCGAAATTTAATGTCGTGTCGTAAAACGGCGAAGGCTCTATTCGCTCGCCTGTGACAGGATTAAAGGTTGGATGTTTATCATTAAATTGCGCGAGGTCGAAGGTTTGGCCTGCGGTTTGCTCGCCTGCGATCATATAACCAAGCTGCGAGGCAATCGCGATAAAGCCGCCGCCATTATAACGTAAATCAAGAACCAGATCGTCAATGCCTTCATCTTCAAGCGCGCTAAACTCCTCATACAGGCGGTCTTGAGCCACGATAGTGCCAAAGGTATTAAAGGCCATATAGGCAACCTTATCATCGCCTTGGTCTATCACTTTTGTTTCAAACACAGGATCAGAGGCGACGATTGCGGAAGTGACTGTGACTTCACGCGGCGCAGCACCTGGCGTATCTTCAATTTCAAAGGTGGTTTCAACACCCGCTTCAGATGGAAAAAGACCCGCATTCAGCCCATCGACCTCATTCCCATTCACAGCGTCAAGCCCATTAATTGACAGGATTTTGGCGCCTCGCGCCACATTTACCTCGTCAAATGGGGAACCTGCCTCGGTAAAGGCGACCCGCAAGTCGCGCGGCGGAGCCGCAGCTAAAAACGCATATTGCGCCCCGTAGCCCGCTGAAGACCCTGTGGAGACGCGCTGAAAACGTTCAGCCGTATCCTGCGTGAAATGAAATTCGTCTTTTTGTTTACCTGACGGAGTTGTCGCAAAGGTTCTCAAAATATCAAAATATTCTAAGCGCGTATAAGTTTGGCCCGTATTTGGATTGATACCCGCGGGGTCAACATCTGTGACCTCATCATAAAAAAGATAGGTGCGGTCATTCCAGCTCCGCAGCCAGAACTTCTCCAAAAGCTCGGAACCGGCGCTGTCGACAAAGGGGCGGTTTGTTGCTGGGTCGGTGCCTGTGCGCGGCGTTTCGCACTGCGCAACAAATTCATTTTCGTCTTCAAAGACATTTGCTGAAAAAACGGGGGCTTGCGAGGTGGGCTCAGGCGGAGGCGTGGTGGTCGCAGGCGGGGGCGTCACCGCAACTGTCGTGGGCGCGGAACTGCTACTTCCGCCGCCGCCGCAGGACGCTAATAATAGGGTAGAGAATGAGGCTGTTAAAAGGGCGCGAAACTTAAATGGCATAAATATAAATCTCCAATGGGGGTTTTTCAACGTAACGATGTTTTTTGGACTTGCCAATAACATTATTCATGTAAGTTTATTCATATAGCTTAGCGGCGAGTTAACCCCTGTAAACCTTTTGGGGGTTGAGATGCGCGCTAAGGGTCCTAACCATAAGGTGAGTTCCTAACCATATTGTGAGTGAAAGCCCCCGAAAAACGCCGAATGCGCGGTTGCGGGGCGCGGCTGTGCCCCCTATAAGGTTCGTAAGGTTAAGGCTCCAATGCGGGGCCTCTTTTAATGAGCCCCATGAACGGGTAAGCAGCAGCGGATAAACTTCATGAATATTCACGAATATCAGGGCAAAGCAGTCCTAAAAGAAATAGGCGCGCCAGTGTCCGAAGGTATTGCCATCTTCAAGGCGTCCGAGGCTAAAGCAGCGGCGGAAAAGCTAGGCGGGCCGCTTTGGGTCGTAAAATCGCAAATTCATGCGGGCGGCCGCGGTAAAGGTAAATTTATCGGCGCCCCTAAAGACGCCAAAGGCGGCGTACGTCTGGCGTTCTCTGTGGATGATGTTGTTAAGAACGCGAACGAAATGCTCGGCGAATATCTCGTCACGGAGCAGACCTCTGATGCGGGCAAGCAGGTCAACCGCCTTTACATCGAGCACGGCAGCGACATTGACCGCGAGCTTTATCTCTCAATTATCATTAACCGCGAAACAAGCCGCGTGTCTTTCATCGTTTCGACTGAAGGCGGCATGGATATCGAAGCTGTCGCGCATGACACACCTGAAAAAGTTATCAATTTTGACATTGATCCCGCGACAGGCTTCATGCCGCATCACGGGCGTAAGCTCGCCAAAGCGCTTGAGCTTAAAGGTGATCTTGCCAAGCAGGCTAACAAGCTTGGCAAGACGCTTTATAAAGGCTTCCTCGCCAAAGACATGAGCATGCTGGAGATTAACCCGCTCATCGTCACAGAAGATCAGCGCCTGCATTGCCTCGACGCAAAAATCAGCTTTGATGAAAACGCGCTTTACCGCCAAAAAGATATTCAAGAGCTGCGCGACCTGACTGAGGAAGATGCAAAAGAAACCGAAGCTAAAAAATATGACCTGTCTTATGTCGCGCTGGACGGAAACATTGGCTGCATGGTCAACGGCGCTGGCCTCGCGATGTCTACAATGGATATCATCAAACTTTACGGCGCAGAGCCTGCTAACTTTTTGGATGTGGGCGGCGGCGCGACGAAAGAAAACATTGTCGCTGCGTTTAAAATCCTAACGTCAGATGACAAAGTTAAAGGTATTCTCATCAATATCTTTGGCGGCATTATGAAATGCGACGTCATTGCGCAAGGCGCGGTCGACGCGGTGAAAGAGGTCGGCCTCGAAGTTCCGCTTGTTGTTCGCCTCGAAGGTACCAACGTCGAAGCCGGTAAAAAGATTATCGATAATTCAGGCTTAAACGTGATTTCAGCCGATGATCTAGACGACGCGGCGCAGAAGATTGTGGCGGCTGTTGGCGCCGCGGTGAAGCACTCAAAATCAGCATTAAACAAAATGCTTGAAGTCGATGTGGTTGCGCTGGCAAATTCTATGGGCATTGAGGCGTCAGTTGATGACCTCAAAGCCGATACCATTCAAAAAATTCTCGAGAAGCAAGGCTAAGCCATGTCAGTATTAATTAACAAAGACACAAAAGTTATCACGCAAGGCATGACGGGTAAAACCGGCACCTTCCATACCGAGCAAGCTATTGCTTATCACGGCACGAAAATGGTCGCGGGCGTGACGCCCGGTAAAGGCGGCACGACCCATATCGGTTTGCCAAATTATGATACGGTGGCCGAAGCCAAGCACGCCACTGGCGCTACAGCTAGCGTCATTTACGTGCCCCCGCCATTTGCCGCTGATTCCATTATGGAAGCGATTGACGCCGAAATGGAGCTTATCATTGCCATCACAGAGGGCATTCCCGTCAGCGATATGATCCCTGTTAAGCGCGCGCTCAATGGGTCTAAATCGCGCCTTATCGGTCCGAATTGCCCCGGCGTTCTCACCCCAGACGAGTGCAAAATCGGCATCATGCCCGGTAAGATTTTCAAAAAAGGTACCTGCGGCGTGGTCTCGCGCTCTGGGACTTTGACATATGAAGCTGTGTACCAAACAACGCAGGTTGGTCTTGGCCAAACCACAGCGATTGGGATTGGCGGTGACCCAATTAACGGCACAAACTTTATCGA
>CAZFWZ010000157.1:0-3505 GCA_964522765.1 uncultured Caulobacterales bacterium
CCCTAGAGCCTTTCAATAATCGTCACATTGGCCACGCCGCCACCTTCGCACATCGTTTGAAGACCATAGCGCACTTCGCGGCGTTCCATTTCATGGAGCAATGTCGTCATCAGCTTTGTGCCCGTGGACCCAAGCGGGTGACCCAAAGCAATCGCGCCGCCATTCACATTGGTTTTTTCATGCGGGATACCTGTCTCTTGCATCCACGCCATTGGGACTGGCGCAAAAGCCTCGTTACATTCGGCGAGATCAATATCATTGGCGCTCATCCCTGCGCGTTTCAAGGCGCGTTTCGTGGCCGCGATTGGCCCCGTCAGCATAAGAATAGGATCATCCCCCATCACGTCCAAATGATGGATACGCGCACGCGGTTTAAGATTATAACGCTTCACCGCATCTTCAGAGGCAATCAACATCGCCGACGAGCCATCACAGGTTTGGCTGGCTACGCCTGCCGTAATGAGACCATGCTCATCAAAGGCTTCGAGTTCGGCCATACGTTCCATTGTTGTATTAGCGCGAATTGTTTCATCTTGTTCGAGACCATTTATCGCTGTAATTTCTTTATCAAACCATCCTGCGCTCCGCGCTTTATCTGCACGTTGATGTGACGCCAAAGAATATGTCTCTAAATTCTCACGAGAGAAGCCCCATTTTTTGGCAATCTCTGACGCGCCGTAAAATTGGTTCACGGGAGCTTTCCCAAAGCGGTCAACCCAACCCGGCGAGGTATGAAATACATGATCAAAGCCGAGGGGCTGTCCCGCTATCATAGAGGACCCGATCGGGATTTTACTCATGGTTTGCACGCCCCCCGCAATGACGACATCTTGCGTGCCGCTCATCACGGCTTGGGCCGCGAAGTGAACAGATTGCTGAGAGGAACCGCATTGACGGTCAATCGTAACGCCAGGCACAATCAAATTATAGCCCGCAACGAGCCAAGCCGAGCGGGCAATATTCCCCGCAAGTGGTCCAACCGCATCTAAGCAGCCAAATATAACATCATCATATTCGTCTTGGGGAATATCATTATTTTCAACGATGTCTTTGATGACATGAGCCGCAAGGTCTGCGCCGTGAATGTCTTGCAGGCTACCGCGACGTTTGCCCGTGGGTGTACGCGTTGCGTCGATAATATAAGCTTCTGCCATTTTTCTTCTCCTAATTAAACATCTGATCGGGACCGAGTTCTGCGTCCCCATTCAGAATATAATCTTCCAATTTTTTCATATGATAATTCCGGTCGCCCCATTCCCCGCAAAGTGCCCAAGCTCGTTTCATGAAGAGATGTAAATCCACCTCATATGTATAGCCCATTCCCCCGTGAACCTGAATAGCCGTTTCTGCGGCGAGCATCGCCGTGTCATTTGCCGCGACTTTGGCATTGTGGACAGCCGCTCCGCCTTTAATGGCCGCGAGATGAATGATAGGCCGCGTAAACTCGATTTGCGTATGCACATTTGCAAGTTTGTGCTTCACCGCTTGGAAAGACCCGATAGGCTTACCAAACTGGTGGCGATCTTTGGCGTAGTCCACGGACATATCCAGCATGCGCTTGGAGAGGCCGATAAGTTGCGCGGCGGTTAGGACGGCTCCGTGATAATTGATGCTTTTAATGCCCTCATCATTACCGCCTTTGGCTTTGACCAGATGACGTAAAGGATCAATAGAGCTGACAGCTTCACCCGTTTCCATAAGCGAGGCGTCTATATAGGGACGCAGATTACTCGGTATCGCTCGTTGGATTTGTCCCGAAAATTCATCCGGATTTGCATGAGGCACTGTGATGCCAGCTATCTCGACATAGGGTTCTGATAAGCCTGAATAACCTGCGGCTTCTGCGACCGCCGCCATCACGACTAAAGGCTGTTCTAACCCCCCTGCGTTTTCAGAAACCATGATGCCTAGCAAACCAAGCTGCGCAAATTGCGGCCAAAGGTCAGCAACGACCTCTCCTGCCGCCATTTTACGCATACGTTCGGGCGTGTTTTCACCATCGAAAAAAGCTTTCGTGGCGTCGATTAAATCTTGTTGGTCTTGTGTAAAGCGAAAATCCATGGCGCTACTTCCTCGGCAATCCGAGAACGCGCTCTGCTAGTATATTACGCTGAATTTCATTTGTTCCCGCATATATCGGCCCCGCGAGCGAGAACATATAACCATCTAGCCAGCGGCCATTATCAATAGCATCTAATCCCTCTTCCAGTTCCGCTTTAGCGCCCATAATCGTCATCGCAGTGCGGTGAAGATGCCTGTCCATTTCCGACCAGAAGAGTTTATTAGCGCTACTTTCTGAACTGATAGACGCCCCTGCCTGTACGCGGGAAACTAATTGATAGGTTGCCGCGCAAAAGCGTTCTGTATTCATCCACGCTTGAATAACCTGTTCGCCCACGCCTAAGGATAGGCGTTCTTTGTGCTCTTTATAGAGTTTAACCAAACGCGCCGTTGCCGCTTGGAACCTCGCCGGAGAGCGCAGAAGCAAACCCCGCTCAAATCCTGCCGTTGCCATAGCCACGCCCCAACCGCCATGTTCAGGGCCGAGCACGTTTACGGCAGGCACCCTCACCTCATCAAAGAACAATTCAGCAAATCCAGGGTCGCCATCAAGCTGCGCAATCGGGCGGCGGGTCAGACCTTCGCTATCAAGCGGTATAAGAATTTTCGAGAGACCTTTGTGACGTTCACTGCCCTCTTCAGTTCGCACCAAGGCAAAACACCAGTCGGCAAAGACCGCGCGGGATGACCACGTTTTTTGTCCAGTCACGATGTAGTGGTCACCATCACGGACGGCTTTCGTCCGGATAGCCGCCATGTCAGAGCCTGCTCCCGGTTCACTCCAAGCCTGCGCCCAAATCTCATCCCCGCTCGCCATAGGCGGTAGGAAGCGCGCTTTTTGCGCGTCCGTGCCATATTCCATGATAGTCGGGGCGAGGAGAAAAATCCCGTTTTGGCTAACCCGCAAAGGCGCATCGGCACGGTAATATTCTTCTTCGAATATCAACCATGAAATGAGGTCTAATCCGCGCCCGCCATATTGCTCAGGCCAATTGACATTGCCCCATCTATCTTTGGCGAGTGTGCGCTCCCATTCGCGGTGCAGCTCAAAGCCTTCCGCCGTATCAAAACTCGGCAGACGGGTTTTCGGTGCATGCGCTTTCAGCCATTCACGCACCTCTGCACGGAACGCCTTTTGCGCGGATGTAAACTCAATATCCACTTAGCTCTTCTTGAAGTCCGCAGCTTTGCCTGTCTCGACAAAGGCATCGCGGGATTTTTGGCTATCTTCATGCATATACATTTCGAAAGTGAAGCCTTGCTCCCATCGATAGCTTGCATCCACATCAAAAGGCTCAATCCCGTTCAAGGCTTGCTTAGCAATACGCAGAGCCTCACGCGATTTTTCGGCCAGTGTTTTGGCATAACTCATGGCTTCATCAACCAACCCATCACGCGGCACAACTTTCTCAATTCCGCCCAAACGCCAGGCTTCTTGCGCGGA
>CAZFWZ010000158.1:0-3447 GCA_964522765.1 uncultured Caulobacterales bacterium
TATCCGCCAGTTGTTGGCGTGATAGGTTCTTCTCAGTTCGCAATAATTTAACACGGTTATAAATCATAATGTTGTATATATACAACAAAATAGTGCGTGTCAAATGTATAACAATTGCGCCTATTCACAGAGAAAAGCCGTAAAATTGAGGAATGATATGATTAGGCCGCGAGCGATACCTTAAAGATACACGCCTTACCTGTGGCGTTAGCCCTGCAGCAACGCGTTAAAGCGTCAAACGCACCTTTTTAAACCCGCTCCCGATCTTTCCGAATGCCTGTAGAAGTTTTGCCGCATCTCGCGCATCGTGAAAATCCGCACCGGTTGATGCACATGACTTGAGCATAGATTTGGTATCCGCATCATCCACTTCATAAGCCACAGTCACAAGACGAATATCGGCGTTCTTTATATCGTTGCACATCTCAACCGTAAGCGCGTCTGCGGCTTCGCGGTTTTGGTCCTCATTATAAGACCCATAATGATATACTCCATCCCAGTCGCCTGATACAGGAGTCCCGTTTATACTTGCTGTATTGCTACCATCCGTCATGAGAAGAAGGACTTTTTGGGTTGGCTCATCTTCGTCTAATTTCTCATCTGTAAACAAAGATTCCTCTTCTAAGGCCCGCCATGCCCAAAGTAGACCAACAGGAAGATAAGTTTTGCCCTTTGCCGTAAGTGACTTTAAGTCATTTTCAACTTTTGAGAAATCATCGGTTAATGGCGTGATGACATTATTTTGCGAATTGCAAGTCGTGCGTCCCGCCGCGCCTTTAAACGGCTTATCGTCAAATGCTGCCGTTTTGTGATTTCCGTCTGGTCGAGATGCCATGCACCCCACCCATGTTATCAAGGCAGTTTTGGTTTCGTAAACGGGAACCTCGCAATTGGTAACTTCTGATTCACCAGAACCTGTTGTAGTACAATTTACAGAATTCGCTTCGTCCAGCACATCCCATGAAGAGTAATGATCGGCCTCCACGTCAATCCAGTCTTCACCTCCGAAAGCTGTATCAAGTCTCACGTAATCCGCAAATGGCACAACACCTATTTTGACATTACCTTTACCACTGTCTGTTTCTTCCATTAACTCAAGAAGATGAGTCGCGGCGTCTATCATTGAAGACATGCGACCCCCTTCCATTGACAAAGTCGTATCTAGCGCAAGTGCAAGATTTAATTTGCCCCCAGTCCCAAAGGCGGATCCTGACTGAACAGAAATTGGCCGCGTTTTATAACCAAAAATTCCCATAACGATAGTTTGATAATCAGCGGTTATCTCAACCAGCACTTCACTATCAGTCCTGTCCAAACTCAAGTTAAAATTATCTACTAGGTTTGATTCAGCTAGGTCCGTCGCAAGGGCTTTGAGCTTCTGCTCATTGAATTCATCTCCTGATACGGCGGCGGCAAGGACCGCGCTATCCGCCGCGTCCTGCAGATTCGTAACGGCTTTTGTGAGGCTAGTTACCTCTATTGCCGCCCCGGCAATCATGAGCAATACAGTCGAACCAATAGCAAACATGGTTGCCATTGAACCGCTATTGTCTAACTTAAATCTGTTCCAGATATGTTTAGCTACATTCATAAGAACCTCCCAGTTATCACTGGGACGACACATCACCCCAAGATTATCTACTTAAAGTATGCCTAAAACTTGAATAATTAACCAATCTATACACTTAATATTCAGTAAAATAGCGGCCAATTTTCGGGAAACACGCAAAACTGCGGCGATTACCTTGGATCGCTATTATGCTAAAAAAAATGTTTGCTATCAAACCGCTAACCTTCGATGGAATGGACTTTCATATTGCTTTGCAAAGCCTGTATAGCGCTGCGAATGCGGGTCTTGACCGTGCCAAGCGGTAGACCCGTCTCTTCCGAAATTTCTTTATGGGTTTTAAACTCCATATAAGCCATGCGTATCGCCTGCTGCTGCGCGTCACTTAAGCGGTCAATTTCTGCATAGAGGGTTTTTGCATCTTGTTCTTCGATAAAAAAATCTTCCGCAGAACGGATTTCCTCATCAGCAATGATGTTCATCAAATCAGGGTCGCGAACATCCATTCGGCCATGTTTGCGCTGATGATCAATCCAGCGGTTGCGCGTCAAGCGGTAGACCCATGTCGCAAATGAAGCTTTGGCAGGAACAAAGAGTTCCGCCCGCGTCCAGACTTTTATCATGACATCTTGGATAATATCTTCTGCTGTCGCAGACCCCACGCCGCGCGCCATGAGCCATCCGCGTAATTTTCCGCCGTAAATTTCGAAAAGTTCTGACAAGGCCTGCCCGTCCTTTGACTGAGCAATAGCATTCATCAAACGGGCATCGCGTTTAGCGGCGCTCTCGCTCTTTTTAGAAATTTTATATCCGCGTTCAGGCTTGCTAATACCGCTGTCCATTTCATTTTCACCATTGGTATGGCCATTATACATTCAACCCAACAGGGAAGTTTACCCCTTATGGGTGCTTAATTTTATTAAATCCACAGATTAAACTAGTAATTCATCACAAATTTTGTGTCTAAAGGATGATGCCGTTTTTTGAACTGGTTTGACGTTAAAGCAACGCTTGAACCTATCCAAATTTATGGCCTTAAGGCGTATAAATGGTGTAGGTAATTTCAGCACTTAACGACCCAACACCCATTGAGAAATCATAGTTATTGCCGGTAATTCCTGCCCCGAGCAAATTGTAACGTGATTGAAAACCTATCGCCTGCTCCTGGATAGAACCTCTGTCTCGCGCTGTCTTACGGCCGCCATCGAATACTTTCACAGGGGTGCCGTCCAAGTCATCAAGAGTAAAGGTCGTACCGTCCTGGCCTAAAACAACGCCGCTTCCGCCAACAGCTGGGTCTTGAGCACTATCTCCCCAACGCGTAATCCCACCACCTCCGCTGACTTGATAACGTAAACGGTAACGAATGTTGGAATAATCAAGGCCGCTAAAGTCGCCTGTCGCCTGTAAATTATCGGCTTGTCCATAAATATCAAAGGCTGTGTTAGACGCCACAAAGAAGCGAGACGCCCTAGCTCCGCCGCCGAGCAAGTCGATGTCCGTGTCATCATCGAGGCCAAAGGCTGTATAACTATCATTTGCATCCAAGGTCTGATGCGGACCGGCGCTATTGAACGTGCCGCCAGATGTGGCGTCATTAATTTGATATTCCCATCCCGAAGCGTCACCGCTTTGAATAGGGTTGAATCGGCCCGAGTTTAAATTAACGGCCCGGCCATCAGCAGCGATGAGGTCATTACCTGCAACACCTGACCCTAAATTATCGAGAGATACGAAATCAAAGACAACAGGCGCGGCGCCGCCATTTTCTTGAAAATCGTCGGCGCCAAAGACGATAACGAGAGAATTAGCTTTAAAGTAGGGGCGGTCAACAACATCGGCGAGCGCAGGACCAGACTGTAAACTCAGCAAAGCCGCGA
>CAZFWZ010000159.1:0-3430 GCA_964522765.1 uncultured Caulobacterales bacterium
TGCCCAGCGTCCAACATGTAGCGGCTTGCCTTGGTCTAGGGTTTCAAGCTCTGCGAGCTCGTCAATATTAGCCTCAATCAACTCCGCAATTTTCCATAATAGCTTGCCGCGAGTAGAGGCGGTTATACTCGCCCATTCACCAGACTCAAACGCAGCACGCGCTACGCTGACAGCGGCGTCGACATCGGCCTTCGTTCCAGATTGAATGAAGGCAAGCGTTTCTCCTGTAGCTGGGTCCAAGGTGGGAAACGGGTCTGAATTTTCTGAACTTACCCACTCATTATTGATGAGGTGGCGCTTGGTTTTATCTTTTAAAAAGATGAGTGTGCCAGGCTGTGTTGGTGCAGGATGCGTCGTTGAAATTTTCATATAGTACTCTCTTAATCCAGCTCATAGTTGTCTTAGTTGTTTCTGGTTACCTGTAATCATTATTGCTTTAGCGGGCTTTCGAGTAAAATACCGTAGAGCTGATGAAATTTCCGCTAGGTGAATATTTTTGGCTATTTTAATAGTTTTTGACTCAGCAGCTTATGTTAATATTGAAAGATACGTAGCTGTTATTATAGGAGGGTTTTATGTCGGCCCCTGCACTGAATACATTTCAACAAATCCGTCACCCAATTTTGCCTGTCCCTACTGCCGATGAGCTTTCTCGCCAAGAATTTGTGAAGAGTTTCAAATCTTTTATACAGAGCGATATTTTACCTGGCATGAAACTATCCTATGATGTGCGAAGCGCGCCTGCTTATGCCAAAGCGCATGGCGAACTTCCAAAGGACCGTTGGGCTGTGCGTAAAGCCATGAAACAGGACCCCTATTTTCAAGGTTACGTGTCTTTGAACCGAATAAGTCAGGAGCTGATGTGGCGCTCTGTTATTGAAAGTGTTGAGCGCCAACTGCCCCAGTTGATTGAAAAAGTTGACACCATAGAGGGTGTTGGCGGGACACTAGACTTGGATCAAGATTTCAAAGTTCCTCACTATGTTACTGCTCTTGATATTCATTGTATGCCTGGCGGATATGCGGGTGTTGTAGCTGAAAAAGATGTCGCTGCGGGGGCTGTTTATGACAGGGGCGTCTACCTCTATGCTATGGGATATATGGGACCGTTCAATGATGATATGGGGCGCTCTGTTTGCAATTATATTACCCGCAAGCTTCCAGATTTTAAGCCCGAGAGTATTGTCGATTTAGGATGTACTGTTGGACATTCGACTCTTCCATTTGCCGAAGCTTTTCCGTATGCCGAGGTCCACGGCGTAGACGTTGGCGAGGCAACTTTAAGATACGCACATGCGCGCGCAGAGGGAATGGGTTTGAAAGCGCATTTTACTCAACAAGATGCTGCGGCATTAAAATATGAAGATAACTCATTTGATCTCGTTGTGTCACACATTCTTCTGCATGAAACTTCTGGCAAGGCCATTCGTGATGTGTTCAAGGAATGCTACCGCATTCTAAAGCCGGGCGGGATGATGATTCATGCTGACTTGCCTCCATTTGGCGATATGGATGCGTATCAACAATTCATTTTGGACAATGAAACCTATTATAATAATGAACCATTTTGGGGGGCTATGCGAGACCTTGATCAAATACAGCTTAGTGTCGATGCTGGCTTTGAGCGCGAGGTTGTGGTCTTTGATACTGCGCCAATGGCTATTATGGAATTTGTCATGGCGGATGAAAGCTATAGTGAAGATAAAGCCAAGGAATTGTCTGAACGCGAATTTGAAGCGGGCGAATATGCCCCTGGTGGTGGCTGGGAAGTTTTGATTGCCCGTAAATAATTCGGCGCAGAAGATCCTCATCGTTAACATCTAATCTGGTGAAAGTAACATATGGAAGTCACGAAAACAGTTCGCGGAAAACGCCCTAAGATATACGATCATCAGGGGCTTGATCATTTAATGGCTATCACAACGGCTCTTGTTCAAGAAGTTGCTGTATTGCGTGATCGCGTAGATTTAATCGAACGTGTAGCGGAGTCAAAAAATATAATTTTGCAGGACGAGATTGAGGCTTATTCGTTCAACCAAGATGCACTGGAAGCTCGCGAGCTATGGCGCACGAAATACCTTGGCCGTATATATGCAATATTTGAGCAAGAGGCCGCTGAACTTGCCGCGAAGGACACATCTCAAAAGTATCAAAACACGCTTGACGAGATTGCCAAGGGCTAAGGTTGTGTGCTGATTAATCTGGCTACGGTTTCTGTCTATTTCAAGATTTGCGACTTGCGATTATATCCGCTAGGCGAGAGGCTGGAGAGTAAGAATAAGAATACTGGTCGGAGTCATTAAGACTTAGTTCCAGTTAGTAAGGTTAGGTTTATGGTTGGTGTGGAGTTGATTGATGTTACCGCACGTGACGGTCTTCAAAATGAGAGTCGCATTTTTTCTACTGAAGAAAAGATCGACCTAATTGATATGGCTCTGCTCGCTGGCTTTCGCCGGCTAGAAGTTGCGAGCTTTGTTCATCCCAAACGCGTCCCTCAAATGGCAGATGCCGAAGCTGTTCTAAAGAGACTACCAAGCCGATCTGACGTAACTTATATTGGGTTAGTGATGAACATGCGCGGTGTTGAACGCGCTCTCGAAACAAAGGTTGATGAACTGGGTTGCGTTTGCGTCGCGACTGATACTTTTGCGACGAGGAACCAAGGGCAAACGAGCCGGGAGTCTGTCGAAGTTTGTCAAGAGATGATTAAGCGTGCGCTTAGCGAAGGGCGTGCAGCAAATGTTACTATTGCCGCCGCTTTTGGGTGCCCTTTTGAGGGCGAGGTTTCGCTTCAGCATGTTGTCGATATGACGAAAGCTTTGGCCGAAGCTGGTCCCCACGAAATTTCTATAGCGGATACCATTGGAGTTGGGAATCCTTGGCAGACAGGTGAGTTGTTTGCGGCCGTCGCCGAAGCTGTGCCGGGAATTTCGCTACGCGGTCATTTTCACAATACACGAAATACAGGCCTTTCGAATGCTTACGCTGCTATTGAAGCGGGCGCGAATGCGCTTGATGTGTCAATTGGCGGAATAGGGGGATGCCCCTTTGCCCCCAATGCGACTGGCAATGTGCCAGCAGAAGATTTGGCTTATATGCTGGAACGAGGAGGTCTCGACACTGGCGTATCTATAGATGGTATTGTCAGTGCAGCGCATTGGCTAACGGAAAAAATGGAGCGCACGCTCCCTGGAATGGTGAGCCGCGCAGGCGGTTTCCCCTCAAAAGCATAAAACGAATGGAGGCCATATGAGCTATCGACTGGGTGTAGATGTTGGAGGAACTTTTACCGACTTATTGTTGTTCGATGATACAACAGGGAAATCATTCAAAACAAAAGTTCCGTCGACTCCTGATGATCCCTCGCGGGCTGTTGTCAGCGGGACAAGAGATATTTGTAAAATCTCCGGTATTTCTCCAAATGAAATTG
>CAZFWZ010000160.1:0-3296 GCA_964522765.1 uncultured Caulobacterales bacterium
GACGAGCCATTTGATTCCATAATCTCGGAAACGAGGCGGATTGTGTAAGGGAACTCTTCTGCATCTGGAAGCACGGCCTGAAGCGCGCGCCATGCGAGCTTACCGTGGCCATGTTCACGGCGAGATGTGCCGCCCATACGTCCGCATTCACCGACAGAATATGGCGGGAAGTTATAGTGCAGCAGGAATTTGTTTTTAATCGTGCCTGTAAGCTGATCAACAAATTGCTCATCATCAGATGTACCGAGCGTCGCTACACACAAAGCCTGTGTTTCGCCGCGCGTAAACAAAGCCGAGCCGTGTGTGCGGGGCAGGGGACCTGCCTGAGCCACAATCGGACGAACCTGATCAAGCTTACGGCCATCGATACGTTTCCCTGTTTTAATAACAGAAGAGCGAACAGTTTTGGACTCGATGGATTTAAACACATCCCCAAATACGCCGCTGTTCATGCCGTCTGGATTTTCATCCGACTCGCCCAGTTTTTCCCAGGCCGCATCTCTCGTTTCGGCGAGAAGCGCTTGGCGTTCCATTTTATCTGTTTTCTTATAGGCCGCTTTAATGCCTTTTTCGGCAACTTTCGCGAGCGCTTTTTTCTCAGCTGAGTAATCAGGCGATGTAAATTCGCGCTTTGGCTTACCGGCTTTTTTCTCAAGCTTAGAAATCATCTTAATGACGTCTTCGCAAGACTCGTGGGCAAACATAACCGCGCCGAGCATTTGCTCTTCAGTTAGTTCTTTTGCTTCTGATTCCACCATCATGACGGCGTCGGCTGTGCCGGCGACAACAAGGTCAAGCTCTGAATCGTTCATTTCTTCCAGCGTTGGGTTGAGAACATAATGCCCGTCAATCAGGCCAACGCGTGAGGCGGCAATCGGGCCGTCAAATGGCAGGCCAGAAATGGCAAGCGCTGCAGAGGCCGCAACCATGCCGATGATGTCTGGTTCGTTTTCAAGATCGTGCTGGAGCACTGTTATAACAACCTGAACTTCGTTTTTATAACCCTTTGGGAAGAGCGGGCGAATAGGACGGTCTGTTAGGCGAGAGATCAATGTCTCGCGCTCTGTCGGGCGGCCTTCGCGTTTAAAGTAACCCCCTGGTACTTTACCAGCCGCGTAGAATTTTTCCATGTAATTGACGGTCAGCGGGAAGAAGTTCAATCCCGGCTTTGGCTTTGTTGCGCCGACAACGGTCGCAAGCACTACAGTCTCGCCATAAGTGGCGATAACGGCGCCATCCGCTTGGCGGGCCATGCCGCCGGTTTCGAGGGTCAGCGTACGGCCGGCCCAATCCATTTCAACAATGTGTTTATCAAACATACGTACAGTTCTTTCTTATCAATCGTACTTACTGATCTACGCTTTCGTAAATCTTCTTTCATTTTACCCGCGTGGACCATTCCGCAGCGGGACCGCCTAAATTCCATATGAATAAATGCGCAAAAGGCCGCCTAGGACAGCGGCCTTTAGTTTTATTGACACGAGGCCCTAACGGCGCAGGTCCAATCTTTTGATGAGGCTTTCATAACGGGCCACATCTTTCTTTTTGACATAATCAAGAAGACGGCGCCGCTGGCTCACCATAGCCAAGAGGCCGCGGCGAGAGTGGTTGTCTTTCTTATTTGTCTGAAAGTGTTCTGTCAGGTTTTTGATCCGCTCAGAGAGGATCGCGACTTGAACTTCAGGTGAGCCTGTATCGCCAGGCTTGGTAGCGTATTCTGACATTAGCGCAGCTTTGCGCTCTGGTGTAATCGACATCGTGATCTCCGTTTTGACTACATGTTAAACACACGCTTTGGGGTCAATAATGGCCCTGAGGCGCGCAATAGAGCAATTTCTACGCCGCCCAGTTTTGCCAAAGTGAGTCCAGAAGGACTGTCTGTAAAACCAGATGGCAGAGCAATCGCCCGTCCGTGTCTTAGTTCGGTGGCGTCAAGCTCCGAGACGGCGAGCACCGGGATGTCGTCCAGCGCTGTCGAAACAGGGCATAAAGCCTCTAAAACGCCGTCCCTATGACAGCTTTCCTCCAAAGCTTCAAGCGTAAATGATGGTGTTTCAGCGCGGCTTAAAGCGAAGGGTCCGACTCGTGTGCGGCGCAAAACCGTGACATGACCACAGGCGCCCAGCCTGCCCGCAATATCGCGCGCCAGTGAGCGTACATAAGTCCCTTTCCCGCAGGCCAGTGAGAAACTCGCTGTGTTCGTATCGCACTCAACCAAGGTAAGGCTGTCGACGCGCACGGGGCGGGGCTTAAGCTCAAATTCAACGCTGCCTGCGTCCTTGCCGCGCATGAGGGCATAGGCGCGCTTGCCGTCGACTTTAATGGCGGAGTATTTGGGCGGAATTTGAGAAATGTCGCCGATAAACCCCGGCAGGGCAGCCTCAATGGCGGCGCGGGCCGGGCGCACATCGGATGTGCCGGTCACTTCGCCTTCTGCGTCCCAGCTCGCCGTGCTTGTCCCCCATGTAATGGTAAAGTCATAACCTTTGGCCGCGTCCATCATAAAGGGCACAGTTTTCGTTGCCTCGCCCAGCGCAATGGGCAGAACGCCGCTTGCCAGCGGGTCGAGCGTGCCGGCATGGCCCGCCTTTTGCGCGCTAAACAGCCAGCGCACTTTCCCCACAGCCTGTGTGCTGCTCATGCCGAGCGGCTTGTCAAAATTGACCCAGCCGTGAACGGGATTACCTTTGCGTTTACGCGCCATTGACCGCCTTATTATTCATCACGCCATATTTCATTTTGGGGCTATACACAGCCCATTATATAAAGTCATTGCACAAATGGGCTGCGCCATTATGTTGCCCTCTGAACTCAATATAAAGAACAGACATATAAAAAGACTGGGGGTCCCGCGTGGAAACATTTAACAGCTTAATGGAAGCCCTGAACAATTTTGTTTGGGGCCCGCCGATGATGTTACTCTTGCTTGGGGTGGGGCTCTTTCTCACTGTAGGCTTGCGGTTTATCTCGCTGACTAAAATCGGCTATGGCTTTCGCCAGCTATTTAAAAAACGGACTGGCACAGATGAGGGCGAGGTCTCTCCCTTTGCGGCCTTGATGACGGCGCTCTCCTCTACGGTCGGGACAGGCAATATTGCGGGCGTGGCGGCGGCCATTGCCATTGGCGGCCCCGGCGCTGTGTTCTGGATGTGGGTCACGGCTATCCTTGGGACAGCGACGAAATTTGGCGAAGGCGTGCTCGCTGTGCGCTACCGCGAAATTGATGCCAATGGCAACCGCGTCGGCGGGCCGATGTATTATATTAAAAATGGCCTTGGCCCGAAATGGATGTGGCT
>CAZFWZ010000161.1:0-3232 GCA_964522765.1 uncultured Caulobacterales bacterium
AACGACCATCCACTGCTCATCCGTCATATCAACAAGATTAGCTGTCCCGCCCAGCCCTGCATTGTTGATGACAACATCTATACCGCCGAGTGATTTGGCCGCTGCACTAACAAGATTATCGACATCATCCTGTTGGGTGACATTACAGATAGCGTAATCGGGACGTTGCCCTGTCTCTGCCTCGAGCGTGTCTTGTGCTTTTTGCAAGCGGCCCTCATGAATATCCGAGATAAAAACGACCGCGCCCTCTTCGATACATTTCTTCGCGGCCGCAAAACCAATGCCTGTACCTGCCGCCGCAGTGATAACCACGCGTTTGCCTTTTAAAAGGCCATGGCCCGGCACGTAATTTGGTATGTTTTTTAAATCCGCCATACCTATCCCTTTATCACAGTTTCGCCGCCGCGCGGTTCCTTAGGCATGCCCAAGGCTCGCTCAGCGATAATGTTACGCTGTATCTGGTTCGTACCGCCATAAATTGTATCAGCACGGGCAAATAAATAGGTTTTCTGCAGAGCATCAAATTCACCATTTTTCATTATTTCTGCATCAGCCCCCATCACGTCCATCGCGAGATCCCCTAAATCGCGATGCCAGCTCGCCCAGTAAATTTTGGACATATAAGCTTCACGTGTCATCTCACCAATCTTAGTCCCTTCAAGACTACGAAGCGCGGTCATACGCATAATGCGTAGTCCTGCATGAGCTTTGGCAATACGCTGACGTATAAGTGGGTCTCTGGCTTTGCCGTTTGATTTGGCTAACTTGATAATCTCATTGAGTTCATTGGCAAAGATCATCTGCTGCCCGAGAGTTGAAGCCCCGCGTTCAAAACCCAACAAGGCCATAGCAATACGCCAACCATCGCCAACTTTTCCGAGAATATTGTCTTTAGCCGTTCGCGCCCCAGTATAATAAACCTCGTTGAACTCCGACCCACCAGTAATCTGCGTAATAGGCCGAATTTCGACATTATCCTGCACAAGCGGGACAAGTAAGAAAACAAGGCCATTTCGACCCACTGAACCTGTTTCTGCTCGCGCAATGACAAAGCACCAGTCGGCATCCACGGCCAAAGACGTCCAAATTTTCTGACCTTCAATGACCCATTCATCCCCCTCAAGCCAAGCTTTGGTTTTTATATTGGACAAATCTGACCCGGCTCCGGGTTCAGAATAACCCTGACACCAATATTCAGTTCCGTTTAAAATCGGCGGCAAGAAACGTTGTTTTTGTACCTCTGTCCCATAGGCTATCAGTGTCGGCGCCAGCAATGTCTCGCCTATATGACCTGACCGGCCCGGACCGCCATATCGAGCATATTCTTCATTAAACGCCACCATTTGCGGAAGATTATAACCCTTTCCGCCATAAGCCTCAGGCCAGCCAACACCAATCCATCCGGCAGCCCCTAAATGTTGTTCCCATTTTTTACGCAGCTCAGGATAGGCTTCATCATCCCCAAAGGTACCTCGCCATTTCAAACACGCAAATTCGCCCGTCAGGTTATCTGACATCCATTGACCAAATGTGTCTCTCACTTCTTGTACAAGATCGCTCATGCCGCATCTCCCAACAGTGTATCAGCCAATGATGCATAAGCATTTTCTGGTGTTCCAAACATAGACTTATTGGCTCGCGCTCGCTTGAAGAAAAAATGTAGTGGATACTCCCAGGTGAACCCGATGCCTCCATGGAGTTGAATGGCGTCGCCAGCGATTTTATAAAACGCCTCCGATGCATAGGCTTTTGCAATCAGGGCGGCCTCGGTCTTTTCTTCGGGGGTCGCAATGGCCGCAGCATAAACAGCTGAACGAGCAGCCTCCAGCTCAACAAACATATCAGCGCAGCGATGTTTAATCGCTTGGAAGCTAGCAATTGGTCGCCCAAATTGAACGCGTTGCCCGGCATATTCGAGTGTCATATCAAGGCAGGCCTGCGCCCCACCAACGCATTCCGCTGCGAGCGCAACAAAGGATTGTGTTATCAACTTTTGATGTTGTTCTTCGCTGCCATAGCCGAGCGGTATCATATCGCCTTCGGACACACCGCTCCAATCAACGCTCGCAAAGCTGCGGGTCGGGTCCATAGTTTTTTCAGGCGTAATCGTTAGCCCCGAAGTGCCCTTGGCTATGGTGAAATAATCCATTCCGCCCTCACCCCTGCGGGAGAGAACCATAAGGTCAGCCTCAGCCGCATGAGCAACATGGGTAACCGCCTTGCGTAGCGCGTCATGCCCATCGCAATAGGCGGCGCTAAGCTCACCTGCGGCTATTTTTTTCAAGTAACGGTTTTTAGCGATTTGTTCGCCAGCGGTTTGTAATATGTCTGTGACTATTCCGCAGCTGGTGAGAAAAGGTATGGCGCAAAGACTGGCCCCTAATTCTTCCATCACAACAACGCGGCCCAAATCGCTTAGCCCTGCCCCTTCATACTCTTCATCAATCGCGATACCCGCCATGCCGAGCTCTTGGGCAAAGCTTTTCCATGCGGCCGCATCATAAGCTGTCCCTGATTGATAAATACGTTCAGGCCCCTTCCCGCCCTCATACCACGCCTGCAAGAAGCCGCGTGCAGCCTCTCGGATCATGTTGTGGTCGTCTGTGAAGGGATAGGCCATAATTAATTAAGCCCCGTAGACTTTCTGAGGCGGCTTGGTAACCTCAAGCAAGCGGTTTATCACCCCGCCAATTTCGTCCACCTCATAACGCGCCTCTTTGTCATTGACTGGCCCTGTATGCCAACCTTCCGCGATAGAGAGTTTCCCGCCAAAGCTTTCAAAGCAATGGCCTGTCACATCACTGGACTGCTCACTGACGAGATAACAAATGAGCGGCGCGACATTGGCGGGGTCGAATTTATCAAAACTGCCGTCTTCAGGCACTTTCATCATATCGGCAAAGACCTCTTCGGTCATACCTGTCCGGCCTTGCGGGGCAACAGAATTTGCGGTGATACCGTAACGCGCAAGCTCTGCCGATTGGTTGAGTGTAAGCGTTAGGATGCCGCCCTTCGCCGCGCAGTAATTCGTCTGCCCCATAGAGCCCTGAAGTCCAGCGCCTGAGCTCGTGTTGATAATACGCGCATTGACCTCTTTGCCTTCTTTGCTCTGTTGCCGCCAATATTTCGCGGCATGAGAACTAATACAAAAATGCCCTTTCAGATGAACGCGGATAACTTGATCCCAATCTTCTTCAGACAATGAGGTGAACATACGGTCACGATTATTACC
>CAZFWZ010000162.1:0-3222 GCA_964522765.1 uncultured Caulobacterales bacterium
CCAACTTTAGTTGCAACGACTTGGCCTTCTTTGAAAATCATGAGCGTCGGAATACCGCGCACGTGAAACTTACCTGGTGTTTCAGGGTCGTCATCGATATTGACCTTAGCGATTGTCATCTTATCACCCATCTCCGCCGCAATATCTTCCAGCGCAGGGCCGATTTGCTTGCATGGGCCGCACCATTCAGCCCAAAAATCGACGAGAACAGGTTTGGAGCTATCAATTACGTCTGCTTGAAAACTAGCATCTGATACTTTTACCGTCGCCATATTGGCCTCCTTTATAATTTTACTTACTTCAGTTAGGAAGCCAAAGCAGAGTCGTCAAGACAAGCCACTACATCTTTATCATAGCAACATCATAACGACGCATTTTGATCTCTTATTTTTTCTATGGCCGCATCAAGTAAGCTATCCGGCAAGATCATCATATCTGCTCGTTCCGTCCACAGCAGGGCGCAGACAAGCTCACGCTTTGGGAATGCTGTGCGCGCCATCTCGCGGTAAGCCGCCATTTGCCCAAGATAGAGTTCAGAAACATCTTCTACGCGGCTAGGCGGCGGGCGGTTGGATTTATAATCGACAATAAAGACTTTATTTTCCGTCACAGCTAAGCGGTCAATTTGAGCGTTTAAGCGCATATTTTCCGGAAGACCCGCCGCGCGGCCTGCGAGCGAAATTTCAGCGCGGCTACCCGGCGCAAAAATCTCGGTGAAGTCAGGATGGTCAAGCACACGCATAACCGTCTGGCTTATATCCGTGCGTTGATGCGGCGTAAGATTATCGTGTCCATCAAGAAAACGCGCCATGGCCGCCGCGCGGGCGCCTTGCGGCAGATCAGGCAAAAGCTCGAGTAATTTATGAATGAGATTGCCGCGCATAAAACGGTCAGGCGTCTGGCTCAGAGGTGAGCGCGCAGGCGGCGTAAGCCCCGCCTCGCCAGCCAAAAGGGTGGACGGGGTAACAATACGAGGGCTAGCTTTATACGGTATTGGCGGCCTCGCGCGCGCTGCCCAATCAGGTATTTCAATGTCGATTGAAGAGTTTTCACGTAACGCTTTTGGTTTTGCTACAGGACGCTGGCCATAAGCATATCCTCTGTATTCATCGGAAGTAAACGGCGTCTCTATTTCATGCGCATCAAGCCCTATGAGGGCCTTTTGCGCGAGATCGTGCCAGCAGCCTTCGGCTGCCTTTTGCGCTGCGCCCTCTTTGGGCGGATGGCCTGAAAAATAACCGCATATCAACAGGCGCGTCTCAGCGCGGGTTAGCGCCACATATAAAAGCCGCATATATTCTTGATAGAGCTTGTCCTTGCGCGCCAGTTTAACGCCTTCCAAAATTTCTGGAGTTTGCGCCGAAGGTCCAGGCCGGGCGAAACTCCCATCACTCAGCGCCAACATGCCATTTTCAAGCACGCCTTTGCCGTCAGGTTTTTGGCTCGTATCGGGCAGAATGACGACGGGCGCCTCGAGGCCCTTAGCCCCATAAACTGTCATGACGCGCACTTCGTTATGACGACCATCAAATTCACGTTTCAATTCTGCCGTATCAGACATAAAGCTCTGAATGAAATGTTGTAGCGACGGCGCTTCATGCCGCTGATGCGAAAGCGCGCGCGCAAGGAAAGCGTCTATAGGATCAGCAGCTTCCATGGACAGGCGTTTGTAAAAAGCACGCAGCTGACTTTCGCCTTTGAACGTAAGACTAGACAACACGCCTTCAAAAAATTCATACGGCGCGCGAGCGCGCGACATTTTTACCATGGCCTCAAGACGCGCAGCGGCGTCAGCCGCCCAGTCAGCTTTATGCGATTTTAGCACAGACCATAATCGCGAAGTCCGTCCGCCCTCTTGATAGGCAAGAGCAAAAAGCTGCTCTTCAGAAATCCCAAAGAGCGGGCCTTTGAGCACTTCAGCCAAAGCTAAGTCATCCCCCGTCAGGCAACAAAACCGCGCAATCGACATCAAGTCTTGCACGGCAATAGATTCGGACAGCACAATCCTATCGGCACCCGCCACGGGGACGCCTTGCCATTTTAAATTCCGAATAACGGCATTAAAAAATGCGCCCGTACGTTTTCGTACTAAAATCAAAATATCCTTGGGCTGCATCGGCCGCGTTATTTCGCCGTCTTTACCGCGAACGGTCACAGACTCTTTAGTATCAATCCATTTTTTTATTTGCTCCGCAATCTCGCGGGCCAAAACTTCGCGCGCGCTATCTGCGCTCTCGCTATCCACGGGATCAGGCTTCCACGGCAATTCTTTATGATCGGAAGTCGGCGCGGGCGAGAGCGGCCAAAGCTCGATTAACCCGGGTACTTTTCGTTTGGCCGTATGGCGAATGAGATCAGATGCTGGCGGCACAAACTCCGCATTAAACATCTTTTCCATACCGCCTTGGCCGACAAATACTTCGTCGACAAAACGCAAAATATCGGGCGCGGAGCGAAATGACATCCGCATGCGTATCCCGCCATATTTTGAGTTTTCTTCTTCGTCTTTTGTGCGCCCAATAAACAGTTCTGGGTCGGCGCCTTGGAAAGAATAAATCGATTGTTTCTCATCGCCTACGGCAAACATCGTGCGCGGATAGCGCGTATCGCGGATTTGGTCTTGAGTGAACATATCGCGGATAACATCCACAATATCCCACTGCGCCTGTGAGGTGTCTTGCGCTTCATCGACAAGAATATGCTCTATCCCGCCGTCCAGCTTATAGCTCACCCAATCGGACACGTAGCTTTCCTTCAGCAGCTTGCGCGTTAGCATAATCTGATCTGAGAAATCCAGCAGGCGGCGTTCTGATTTAAGCCTCCGATAGCGGGCTGCAAATTCGCGGGAGATTTCAAAAACAGCACGCGTTGCGGTGAGTATTTTCACGCCTTGTAATCTGGCAACAACATTCGCAGCGGCATCTAACTCGGGAGTATCAGCAGAGTTAGTTGAACCAAAATATTCCGTTGTCGCAGAACCGCAATCTTTAGTGCCAATTGTTTTCATAGGAGTCTGTTTTGTAGTCAAAACGGCTTTTAAATATATATTATAAGCTTCTACTTCTTCTGTGGTTTCCAAGGCTTTTTGCAATTTATCAGCGTTTTCGTGCTGCTTACTCTTCGAACTTTCGCGCAGCCCTGCAATCGCCGCGCGTAATTTATCCTTTGGGACGGCCGCCCATGCCGCGCGCTTGACGGCGTCCTCAGTGGTTTGCGCATCAA
>CAZFWZ010000163.1:0-3151 GCA_964522765.1 uncultured Caulobacterales bacterium
TGTTTCTTATAAAGGTTATTGATATTGCCCGCGCAAATGCTTATGTGCGCTGCGACGGCCCTGTGAGGGCATAATAACGGAATGTCCCATGGCTGCTGATAACCCCAACGCTCCAACTGAAGAGACAGTGCTGTCTGTAAAGCATTATACGGACCGCCTGTTTCGGTTCGAAATTTCTCGGCCTGCAAGTTTTCGTTTTCGGACAGGGGAGTTCGTGATGATTGGCCTGCCTAAAACTGAAGATCAAAAGCGCCCGCTGATGCGCGCCTATTCAATAGCTAGCCCGTCTTGGGACGATAAGCTGGAGTTTTATTCTATTAAAGTTGAAGACGGACCGTTGACATCGCGCCTACAGAAAATTGTCAATGGGGATACGGTCTTGCTCTCGCGCAAACCTGTCGGGACGCTTGTGCTTGACGCGCTTCTTCCTGGTAAACGCCTTTGGATGTTTTCAACGGGTACAGGCATTGCCCCCTTTGCCAGCCTCATACGTGATCCCGAAACTTATGAGCGTTATGATGAGGTTATTCTTGTTCATGGGTGCCGCGAAGAGGGCGAGCTGACCTATGGCAAAGAGCTTGTGAAAAACCTGATAGACGATCCGCTTGTGGGCGAAATGGTTGACGGTAAACTTAAACATATCACGACGCTCACACGTGAAGATCACCCGCTGACGGGCCGTATCACGACGTTAATTGAGAGTAAGAAGCTGTTCGACGTTGCAGGCACGCCAATACTTAATCCGAAAGAAGACCGCGTGATGATTTGCGGCTCTATGGATATGATCAATGATACAAAGGCTCTTGTGGAAACATTTGGCCTCACCGAGGGGTCTAACTCTAAACCTGCTGAGTTTGTTGTCGAAAAATCATTTGTTGGATAACTACCAACTATTCGCGCCTACTGAATTGTCCCCGGAAAAGCTGCCAAGTGTCAGGAGTGACAAGCGTATGCCAAAGCTTTCACTGTCGCCGACGACGCCGATATCGTTTCGGGATCTATTGTAAAATAGCTCGATGCGTGTGCAGTCATCGTCATAGATAAGCCCAAGCTCTTGGCGGCGAATGACATCGGTATCAATATCATAATTGGCCCTATAACTTGTGCTCCAGTTTTTGTTGAGTTTGAGCGCAAAACGACCAGAAATCTCTTCTGCCGGCGCGGTTAAAAGGGCGGAATCGGTTTCCGCTTGATTTTGGATTCTATAATAGCGCCAATTAGTCTGAATACGCTTGCCCGTGTAGCGCAGAGAAGTGTCGATACGGCGAAATGTGCCGCTATCGTCATCAAATCTCACGCGTGTATTTACTTTCAATTTGTTATTTAAAGAGAGTTCTGCTTCGCCGACGATGTCTGATTTGTCACCGCTAAGCCCAGTGTTTACAGCAAAGCTATCATCAAAATCGTCCGCATAACTCTGCCCTAAAAATAAACTTGCATGGGATTTTTCCCAATCAGCGGATATACTTGCGCCGACATCTGCGCGAAAGCCTTCTTGCCAGAAATCATAGCCCAATGCTTTGTTGGAGGCCCAGAAATTTGCCCGGTCAAAATCTAGGCCAAGGCTATCTTGGAAAAGCTGGGTAGAGCTTGTGCTTCCGAGGACTGTGTCGAACTCGTCAATCTGGCCGTCCCCAAAGCTTTGCGTGACTTGCACGCGGGGTTCAATGACAATGTCCATATTTCCTTGGCGTTTAATAAATGGATAGCGAACATCGACGCCGACTTGGCCCAATGTCCGCGTAAAATCATTTTGAACCGCTTCAGCGTCTCCAATAGCCTCACGTTCTAGATCGACATAGTCATAACGAAGTTCTCCAAATGGTTTCACTTCTACGCCGCCTGGAACAATCCATGTTTTATCATAACTGATGCCCGCTGTGCCGCGCGTGTAATCTTCACCTTCATTGCGGGTGAGCAGCGTCAAATCGCCAAATATTTCTGCGCGCCCCCCCACAAGCGGATCTGTTATAAAGTGGTTCAGTGCAATTTTTGGCAAGGCGATCGGTAGCGAGCTGTCATCTTCACGCGACACGTTAAAAAAGCCATCATCATCTTCTATGATGGAGGTGCGTAGACTTTGAAAGCCAAATGAGCTCACAGAAAAACGTGTGTTTGAGTTTTGACCCAGTGCGAAAGCTTGGGAGAGGAGGCGTAGGTTGTCGGGTTGGTAAAGACCTATGGCTTCTGGTTGCTCATCTAAATTGTAACGTCTCAAATAGAGATCATCTGATGCGAGCTGTACACCAAATCCTGTCGTCCAAAAATCAGTGAGATTGAATGTCCCATCGGCGAATAGATGAGATCTAAACCGCTTGCCGGTTGTCGCTTCGTCTTGAGGGTTAAATACTGTTGGATCGTCAAATGGATCGCCGTTTCGATCAAAAGCGCTACCATAGGTCAGAGACGTATCTATATTTACCTCGCCCGAATAGAACCTGCGCCGAAAATCAACCTCTATCAGCGGGTTTACCTGCGTAAAGACATGAGAGGTGATTGTGGCTTCAGTATAATCGTCAATCGCCCAATAATAGGGTAATTCGATGCCGAGGCCTTTATCATTCGATATGCCGCCAAATGGCGAGAGTATGCCCGAAGCACGTTTAGCACTCGGATCGGCGTGAGAGAGATATGGGGTGTAAAAAACAGGAATGCCGGCGAGTTGAAAGACGGCGTCCCGATAAACAATAGAATTAGTGTCAGGTTTTTGGGTGACCTTACGCGCCTTAAGCTGCCACGTCGGGTTTTTGCCGTCTTCGCCAGCTTCTTGGCAGGGTTCACAGGCTGTGTAAAACGCGTTGAAAAGCTCCACGCCGTCTTCTTCGTCACGGACAACGAAAGATGCGCCAAGGATACCGCCTTCTTCAAAACGAGAGGTGAAATTCGTGGCTGTGCCAGCCTCAAGTTCTCCTGACAATTCGATTTTATCGGCAAATTGTGTTGCACCCGTCGGGTCAACTATAGTGACATTTCCCGTCGCGAAGACTTGGCCTGTAATGTTGTTATAAGTGACGCTGTCTGCGCGTAATGTGCGGTCTTGATAGCGGCCCTCGACATTGCCTTGAGCGGTCAATGTGTTTGCGGCTTCGTCATTAATCAGGCTGTCCGCTTCGAGGTAGATAATATCAGGGTCACGAAATGGGCTATTGGC
>CAZFWZ010000164.1:0-3151 GCA_964522765.1 uncultured Caulobacterales bacterium
ACAAACGACAAACGATAACGCGTTCAATGTCGTTAGACATTGAGACAGTGTTTCGTGGGAAATACAAAATGCTAATTAAAAACCAAGCTAACGACTTTTAAGGGGTTAATTATGTAGATTTGCCCCCGAAGGGGATATTTGCCAAGCGGCTTACATGGAGCGAGTTTAGGACGCTCAAAATCCCTTCGATTCATTCAACTTTAAAGCAACATTGGACACGCACGCCTTGGTCAGAGTGGTATATTGAATAAAAAGGTAGGCCACAATGACCCCAGAACACCCGATGATTGCTTGCGTGGAACGTGCTGTGCAGTTCATTCAAAATGAGCTTCAGGAGGATCGTGCGCCGACCCTTGATAATGTAGCGATAGCATCAGGCATGTCGAAGTTTCACTTCCATCGAATATATAAGCTGATTTCAGGTGAAACATGTCGTGAGACAATTACGCGGCTTCGTATGGCCAAAGGAGCAGCTTTACTAGAAGAGTTTGGAACATCGATTACCGAAGCTGCTTTGGCCGCAGGGTATGCCTCCAGTCAGGCTTTCGCCAAAGCCATTAAAAGGGAATTATCTACAAGTGCCTCTGCACTTAGGTCAGACCCAGAGCGTCTTTCCAACACGGTGCGCACACTGCTCGAACCCAGCCAAACGATCACAAAGCAAGAGTTCCCACCAATGCGAATAGAGATTTGTTCGCTAGATCCCTTGGAAGTCGTCCTCGTTAGAACAAAAGATAAGTTTCCAGACCTAGCGGAGACATATTGGAAATTAGTGGAAGCTGCTGGAGAACCACAAAATATAAGCGGTATTCTTGGATTACCTCATCGCGATATATCCACGTTTGAAGACGATGATTTTATCTTTGATTGCGCTATAATCTCCTCTCGTGCGGTAGAATGTTTTCTCCCAAATATGAAGCATGATTCCATCGCGCCCGGAACCTATCTACTAGTACGCCATAAGGGGCTTGATATTGATCTACCGCATACGCTTGATGCTCTATACGCGGTAGTTTTAACCCAGCCCGATATTCAGTTGGCTGACGCCCCCTGCGTCCATCACTACATAGATGATCCCGAAGAGGTGGATGAAATTGAGTGTCGGACCGATATCTACATGAAAATTGATATGCTTGAAGAAAGGAATATCCGATGAAGAAAATACTTGCTAAATGCGTCAAATTTGGACGAAGGGCATGCCTATTTTTAACGGACAGTCATAACCTAATAGCCGGTTCCGTACGCCAATTTCTGTCGATTATCGTGGTGATATTCGTTTTAGGCTCGTTGAGTGGCACGGCTTTCGCTGAGGATAGCCTTTCTCCTGAACAAGTTATGGTGCGTTTTATTAAATCCTTCGTAAAATATGACTACGATACTTGCCGAGATTTTCTGGCACCGGGCGCCACAATTGCAATTGTGCGCCGGGATGGTACTGATGAATATGCACATTCTATCCAGCCTGCCTCTGACTGGCTTGAACGAGTCGGCAAGGGCGGCGTCAAAGATCTTGATAGCTTTAGTGTAGACATCCACGATGCAGCCACGCTGGAACATCATCACGGCACAACCGTTGTTTTGAAATTCTCCGCAAAGGGACGCGCTAAAGCTTATAGATTTAAAAGCTCTGGCTTCGACACAGGTAACCTTATTCAGACACCTGATGGTTGGCGCATTCTTCACTACTCTAGTTTTGAAAATTTTGAGACCTTCGAGGTTCACAAAGGTCCTTAGCTCTTTTCATTAGCTAAAAACATAAATTATTAGTGGTCGTTAAAGGATTAGCCGAATTCCGCCAATGGCTTACTTTGGGCGGCTTAAAGCTCTTGTCCAACGTCTCCTAAGTCCCCAAATATCCCGCCCCTCTCTGACCGTCCTCACCTCCCACTCACATCCAAGTGAAGCCTTGTGATTCACGTTGGCGGGCTTTCATCGCTATATAGGGTTCATCACTAAGGAGAACGCTATGTTCAAGATTATGAAGACTACATCTATTGCCGCTCTAGCCGCCATTACTTTGGCGGGGACGGTTTCAGCACCCGCATATGCACAAAATGCGAGTTCAAATAATTTTCAATCCTCACAGCGCCAAAATAACAACACAGGCGATGTGGTAGTTGGCGGCGCCATCGGCGCCCTGCTCGGCGGGGTTGTCGGCTCAAAAATCGCGGGGTCTGGAAATAGAACCGAAGGCGCTATCGCGGGCGCTCTGCTTGGCGGTGTTGCGGGCGGAGTCATTGCGGATAACGGCAATGACAGACGCTATAATAATCAGCGCTCTTCTAGCTATAACAATGGCTACAGCAATAGTTACAGCAATGGTTACGCTCAAAGCGGTAGCTACTACGATAATGGGTATAGCCGCAGCCCTAGCTATGGGTATGGGTATAGCCGCAGCCCGAGTTACACTAAGGGGTATAGCCGCAGCCGCGCCTTCGGCGGCCGCTCAGCGTATCAATACGGCGGGTCTGCGTATAGCCGAAACGTGCGAAGATCGCCCTTTAATTATTAGGGACATCCTCCTCATAAGGGCGGCGCTACCTCCCCGCCCTTAACATGAAAAAAGCCGCCCCAAAGGGCGGCTTTTGCATATCTATATCGCTGTTCTTGGCGGTTTATTCCGCAGGCGTAGCCTCGACCCCCTCTTCAAGTTCCGCAGGGAACTCTTCAAGCTGAGGCGCAGCGGCGGCGCGTTCTGCAAGAACCACTTTATCGCGCTCATTGGCGACTTTTTGGTACTCACGCAGGTTAGACCCTGTACCCGCCGGGATGAGGCGGCCCACGATGACGTTCTCTTTGAGGCCTTCGAGCATATCTTCTTTGCCAGACACAGACGCCTCGGTAAGGACGCGTGTTGTCTCTTGGAAAGAGGCCGCCGAGATAAAGCTTCGCGTTTGCAACGAGGCTTTGGTAATCCCAAGTAGAACGGGCGTGCAAGTGGCCATGGCCGCTTTCTTATCGCGCGCAAACAGGGCTTCATTGGTTTTTTCAAACTCAATTTTATCCATTTGCTCGCCGCGGATTAGGGCGGTGTCGCCTGCGTCCGTGACTTCGACTTTTTGCAGCATTTGGCGCACGATCACTTCGATATGTTTGTCGTTAATCGGAACACCTTGCAGGCGGTAAACGCCCTGCACTTCGTCGACGAGAT
>CAZFWZ010000165.1:0-3066 GCA_964522765.1 uncultured Caulobacterales bacterium
GAAAATCATGTGGCCGAAGCGTGTTGCCATCTGATAAAATCATGGCGCGGAAAATTGCATTTTCGAGCTGACGAACATTACCGGGCCATTCAAAACCGCTGAGCATATCAATTGTTTCCTTCGCCGCGCCTTGAACGGAGAGACGTTCCTGCGCGTTAAAGCGCTTGATAAAATGCTCGGTCAGGGCAGGTATGTCCGCTGAGCGTTCGCGCAAAGAGGGCACCTGAATAGGGAAGACGTTAAGGCGGTAATAAAGGTCTTCACGGAACGTTCCCGCTTTGACAGAGTCTGCCAAATCACGGTTTGTCGCGGAGACAATACGCACGTCGACGGCTGTCGGGCGTTTGGATCCAATAGGGTCGACTTCGCCTTCTTGAAGAACGCGCAGAAGTTTGACTTGCATCTCAAGCGGAAGCTCACCGATTTCGTCTAGGAAAAGCGTGCCGGTATGTGCTTCTTGGAATTTACCTAAATGTTTTGAATTTGCGCCCGTAAAGCTTCCTTTTTCATGACCGAACAAAATGCTTTCGACCAGATTTTCGGGAATAGCGCCGCAGTTGACTGTGATAAACGGCTGGCCTGCGCGCTCGCTTGCGCCTTGAATAGCGCGGGCTATGACTTCTTTACCTACGCCGCTCTCGCCCGTGATAAGGATGGGTATATTGGCTTTCGCGCCGCGCTCACCCATAGCGATGACACTGCGCATTGTCGTGGCATTACCGATGAGATCTTTAAAGTTCAAAGACCCCGTCGATGATTTCTTAAGGCGCGTGACTTCGCCGGCAAGATTGTTAATCTCAAGTGCGTTGCGAAGGGAAACAATAATACGTTCGGGGCTAGCCGGCTTAACAACGAAGTCGCGTGCGCCGGATTGCATGGCAGAGACAACCGCATCAATTGAACCTTTACCCGTCAAAACAATGACAGGGAGTTCGGGGCGTTTGGCCTGTAAGTCGGCTAAGACCTCCATGCCGTCGCGGCCGGGCATGACCAAATCAAGCAGCATAACATGGATGTTGTCTTTGTCTGCGCCGAGGGCCATTTCTAGCGCGCGGTCTCCATTGTCGGCTTGGAGTGTTGAAAAACCGCTTTTTTCGACAACAGCCTGTAAAAGCCGACGCTGCGTTGGATCGTCATCAACGATTAAAACCGTTTTAGCCATAATTCTCACCTGTTCTGGCACATATGTTTGCCTGCGGCGGGGTTAGTCCCGCTCTATGCGTTGCAATATGGGACATGAGCATGAACATTCGGCTAATTGACATGGTTTACATCGCGTAAATTTTAGGCGCAGGGTGTAAGAATTGGCCTACAAAAAGCACCAGTTTTGCTTCAATCGGACTTGAGGGGCGAAGTGCCGCATGATAGACGTCAGCCTGAAATAACAATAGGATTATTTGAAATGGCATCCGCAAATTCTGACTACATACAAGGTTCAATGCCCGTTGAGGCCCAATCGCGTACATTTAGTGGTTTTATGAACCTGACCGTCTATGGCAGCTGCCTCATTGTCTTTTTACTTCTTTATCCAACATTAGTGTTCTCCACTGCTTTGACATGGCTGCCCTCACTTGTGATTGCGGCTGTCGTGGGAATTCTCTTGGGTGTGGTGTTCAAGCTAAAAGGGGCCTGGTTTGCGACCATAATCGGATTATCGATTTTACTTGCCGTTGCCGCGCCTGTGCTCATTTGGCTTCGCTCGCTCGCGGGCTAAGTTTATTGAGCCTGTGCAGCCAAATCAAAATTAAATGCAAATCGATTGACTACAATAGAGCGTAATCGTCTTGCGTAGAGGGATGGTATGAAAATAACAATTTTGAACGACACGGGCGGAACTGAAGCCCGGGTCGCGGCAACGCCTGAAACAGTTAAAGGTTATATTAAATCTGGCCATGTTGTTTCTGTTGTTAAAGGTGCGGGAGCGAAGGCTGATTTTTCTGATGCTGATTATAAAGAAGCTGGCGCATCTATAGTCGCGAGTAATTCCGCAGGCGCCAAAGCTGCTGACCTCGTCATGTCTGTGACGGGCGCAAACGCTAAGCTTGTTGGCGCGATGAAAAAGGGCGCCGGCATTACGGGCGTGCTGTCCCCAACAGATAATCCAAAATATGCTGCCGCCTGCGCTAAAGCCGGCGTGACGGCTTACGCGCTTGATTATATTCCCCGCATTTCGCGCGCGCAGGCTATGGACGTCTTGTCGAGCCAGTCCAATCTCGCGGGATATCGCTCTGTCGTTGAAGCAGGCTCTATTTATGGCCGTGCGTTTCCAATGATGATGACGGCGGCGGGGACTATCGCGCCGGCCAAGACATTTATCATGGGGGTCGGCGTTGCAGGTCTTCAAGCCATTGCGACGGCGCGGCGTCTCGGCGCTGTGACAACAGCAACAGATGTGCGCCCTGCCACGAAAGAACAAGTGGCCTCACTCGGCGCGAAATTCATCGCCGTTGAGAATGAAGAATTTAAAGCGGCTGAAACAGCCGGCGGCTATGCCAAGCAGATGAGCGCGGAGTATCAAGCGCTGCAAGCTGAATTGACCGCGAAGCATATCGCCAAGCAGGACATTGTTATTACGACGGCGCTTATTCCGGGACGCGACGCGCCTGTGCTCGTAACGAAAGCGATGCTGGATACAATGAAGCCCGGATCGGTTCTTGTGGACCTCGCAGTGGAACGCGGCGGCAATGTCGAAGGCGCGCAGCCCGGTAAGGTCGTCACGACAAAGAATGGTGTTCACATTGTCGGCCACCTTAACTGGCCAAGCCGTATGGCTTCTGACAGCTCTAATATGTTCGCGCGCAACCTCAAAAATTTCCTCCCGCTTGTCACAGCTGAAGACGGTTCTTACGCACCGGATTGGGACGACGAAATTATTCAGGGCTGTGCCCTCACCAAGGACGGCGCGGTCGTCCATGAACGGTTAAAGGGATAAATCATGATAACTCCCATGCTTGTTATGGCCGGAGGCGCTGCCATCTCCCCCGTTGTTTTCCAATTTGCGATTTTCGTGCTGGCGATTTTCGTGGGCTATTATGTTGTTTGGTCCGTGACGCCTGCGCTTCATAC
>CAZFWZ010000166.1:0-3046 GCA_964522765.1 uncultured Caulobacterales bacterium
GCACAAGGAGGATCAAAAACGCGAGACCTTATCGCGGTCTTTGGTCCTGTTAGTCGCCTTGCGAAACATTTTACTTATACGGTCTCCGGCTAGGGGGCTGACCCCGCGGAAGTTCGCTTTATGCGCATGTTTAGCTGTCACCAGATGGGCCGCGGCCAATGGCTTATGTCAGAAACGAAGTTTAACCTGTTGTAAACCATAAGTATTCTGCCGAATTTTGAGCCGCCCGATTAAGCAAATTTTAGCGTTAATCTGCCATCTTGACCCAAACAGAGTAGGATGCGGAATGTTAGACTTTATTGCTAGAATGAATGAATGGCAGTTTTATCCATTCATGATAGCTTGCTTTTTGATGCTAGGCCTGATTTCTAAAGGCGCGTCTTCAGTAAAGTGGTCACGCGGAAAAGCCATTAGCGGCGCTGTTAATTTGATATTTCTAAAAACCTCTCTCCTCTATTCAGGCCTGTTTTTTTTGGGCGTTGTTGGCGTTCAAAAATGGTATGAAGGACAAGGTTTTCCGCAAGTACCGCGTGAGTTTTGGGAAGGCGTACCTTTGCCGCTAGCCGCGCTGGCTTTACTGCTAATGTATGACTTTACGCTTTATTGGGTGCACCGCTTTTTGCACACATCATGGCTTTGGCCGTCACACGCCGTGCATCATTCAGATGCGGACATGAATTTTTTAACATGGTCGCGCGGCCACCCTGCTGAGCAAATGGTTATTGCAGGTGCATTGGTGCTCTCGTCTACATGGCTTGGGTTAGAAATGACGGAAATTGCAGGCCTAGCTCTTATTCGTGGGCTTCATCAATATTACGTTCATGCCAATCTAGATTGGGACCATGGGCCGCTTCATTATGTGTTGGTCTCGCCGCGCTATCACCGTTGGCATCATGTTGATCATGTAGATGCTTATGACAAAAACTTTGCGTCTATATTCCCGTTTTTGGATAAGATGTTTGGCACATATTACAATCCACACTCTGCCTTTGATATGCCCACAGGCATAGGTGAGCATACGCCGGGGCATAACATCATCGCCTTGATTACGTGGCCTTTCATGGAATGGGCGCGAATGTTGAGTGAAAAGCTAGGCGGAGCAAAGGAAAGTTTGGAAACGCAAACTAGCGCGGCACCAAACGAGAGCTAAGGTGCTAGCGAATAACTTCACATTTGCAGATAAAATGGACGGTCTTCGTATGGCCGTTCATAAGAAGCTTGGTTGGCATTACTCAGGTTCAACGGGTTCGCCCGCTGCGTTCTTGCCTATGAATGGCTATGGCATGGTGGTTACGCGCGGTAATGGTTTTGAATTTCGCGGCGCAGTTGATGGCATGGCTTATGGCGCGCAAGGTTTCAGTCTCACCGATGTGACGGCCCGAAAGCTCCCCCGTGGTAAATATGATGAAGAGCCTCGGCGCGCAGGTTTTGAAGGCGTCATCATAAGTCTAAACCATCAGACATCGTTTAAAGGACGTACGATTATCCGCCGGGATATGGGGCCCCTCAATCCACGCAAAATAGACGAAATGAAACGAGTTGGCCTTGTCGATCTTGAATTTGAACGCATGTTCGAGGTCTATAGTGACGATCAAGTTGAGGCGCGTGAGCTTATTACTCCGGATTTCAAAGAACGCCTTAAGGCATTTAACGACGAGTTTTTAGGCCGGGGTGTACAAATCGCATTTCTGGCTGGGCGGGTACATATTGCGCTAGAGATTGATGACCGCTTTAGTTTTAACCGAGGCAATTTAGCCTATGATTTTAAAGAGGCGAGCGGGATTATCATACATGAAATTGGCAGCATCTTTACCTTGCTCGAAGCTGTGCAAACTTTGCACTCACGTGTTGGGCGCGCGGGCGCATCGGGCGCCGATAAAGCTCGGCGTGGTTATTATCAGGAATTGATGCAGATATTAGTCAAAGAAATTCCAGAAATGGAAGATGACTTTCAAACGCCCTGTAGAATACGTGATGACCTTAGAGACACGCATTATATGTTTTGTGATAGCTTGAAAGGGCTTTTATATCCGCGGTTTTAAGTGGCAGTTTTGCTGACAGGGTTAAAGGTCAAATGTCCCAATTACCGGAACATGGTCTGATGGTTTTTCGCCTTCGCGTACAAATTTGTCGATTTTGAAGTCAGTAATACGGTCAGCGGCTTGCGGCGAGAGCAAGAGATGGTCAATGCGAATGCCGTGATTGTTTTGCCAAGCTCCGCGTTGATAATCCCAAAAGCTATATTGCCCCGCGCGGCCATCCATTTGCTCAAAGGCTTCGGTCAGGCCAGAATTGAGTAAGGCTTGCCAGCGTGCATGGGTTTCGGGCCGAAAGGCTGCGTCGCCGCGCCAGCCAATCGGATCATGTGTGTCTTGGTCATTTGGTATAACGTTATAATCACCCGCTAAGATAAGAGGCTCTTCTAAAGGAAGCAGTTCAGCTGCCCGCGCTCGTAGACGCTCCATCCAACGAAGCTTATAATTATACTTATCGCTAAAGTTTGGAGCGTCTCCAATTGGATTGCCGTTGGGTAAATATAGACTTGCCACACGCACAGGCCCGCGCGTGCCTGATACAACGGCCTCGATATAGCGCGCTTCGGTATCCGTATCTTCGCCGGGCAGGCCTATGACGATATCCTCAAGCGGGGTTTTGGACAGTATGGCAACGCCGTGATAACTTTTCTGGCCATGGACAGCGGCGTTATAACCCAGCGCTTCGACTTCCATATAAGGGAAGCTATCGTTTTCTGTCTTTATCTCTTGAAGACATATAATGTCAGGCTCAGCCGCCTTCACCCAATCGGTAAGTGCATGCATGCGGGCTTTAATCGAGTTTATATTCCAAGTCGCGATCTTCATATGACGGTGGTCGGGGAGGGCGCGGCGTTAGTCAAGCCGCGAGAGGTAAAATAGAGGTGAATTTAATGAAAAAAGGACTTCCAATCTGCGGATGTCCTGCCATATTGCGCGCCGCTACCGAAAGAAAAATCAAGCTGTGCGGGCGTGGTGGAACTGGTAGACACGCAAGACTTAAAATCTTGTTC
>CAZFWZ010000167.1:0-3043 GCA_964522765.1 uncultured Caulobacterales bacterium
GTTCAATTTCCCTATTGTATGGCGTCAATAATCAACATGGTTTTACCTGGGTTGTTGTAAGCTGTTTTCAGCATCGTGTAAAAATCTTTGGCATGCTCGCCCTTTTCACGCGGGACATAGCTGGACGAATTACGTCCGCCAAATGGTACGTGATAATCAAGACCGGCTGTGGCGAGATTAACCAGAACACTTCCATATCTTGCACCGCGTTTAAAATGCTCGGCCTGTTTCAAGTCGTTCGTAATGATAGAGGCGGCTAAACCGAAATCCGTATCATTGGTAATCGTGAGGCCTTCTTCATAAGAACTGACTTTTTGAACACAGGTCATAGGTCCAAAGATCTCTTCGCGGTTAACGCGCATGTCATTCGTTGTGTTCGTGTAAATCGTTGGCGGGAGGTAATAGCCCTCAGTCTCGCGTTCAAGACGCGCGCCGCCTGTGATAAGCTCTCCGCCTTCTTCTTTGGCAAGGTCCATATAGCCGAGGATTTTATTCATCTGATTTTCGGAAACGATGGGCCCGAGCTCTGTGCCTTCAGCGAGTGCATGACCCACTTTTTTAGCTTCAGCGGCCTTAGTCAGTTTTTCGACAAATTCATCATGTATCTTTTCATGAACGATTAAGCGCGATGACGCCGTACATTTTTGTCCAGAAGCTCCAAATGCCCCGTGAAGACTTTGCGCAACGGCAATGTCCATATCGGCATTATCCATTATGAGGATAGGGTTTTTACTCCCCATTTCACATTGTATCCGCGTCATATTCTGTATCGCGGATTGGGCAATCTTACGGCCCGTCGCAACAGACCCTGTGAAAGACACACCGTCAATCTTACCTGCTGATAAGGCCGCGCCGACTTCGCCGCCGCCTTGGACCATATTGAAGACGCCTTTGGGCAGGTGCTTATTCAAAACTTCGGCTAACAATTGGGCCGTAGCGGGTGTGACTTCGGATGGCTTTAAGACAACCGTATTTCCATAAGCAAGGGCTGGCCCCATTTTCCAAGCTGCAATCGCGATTGGGAAATTCCAAGGCGTAATAAGGCCAACAACGCCAATCGCCTCACGAGAAATATCAATATTAATCCCCGGACGAACAGACGCGGCGCTCTCGCCAATCTGGCGTAAGCATTCCGCCGCATAATATTGGTAAAATTCACCAGCGCGAAATGTCTCCCCGCGGCCCTCGGCAAAAGGCTTACCCTCTTCGCGTGATAGCTGTTTTCCAATTTCATCACAGCGGTCAATGAGCTCTTGCCCAATCGCGTGAAGTATATTCTTTTTTTCTTCTAGCTTTACGGCTTCCCATGCAGGCTGCGCAGCTCTTGCTGCAGCAATCGCCTCATCCACTTGGGCTTTTGTTGCGTTCGCCAAATGTCCAACAATATCTGACGTATCAGACGGGTTCAGATTCACGAGTTTTGGACCGTTTGTGTCCCACTCACCATTTATAAGATTTCCGTAAATTTCTGTTGCCATGGTTTTATCCTTTTTAGCCGCCTATCTCACGTCGTGCTTAAGTTCAATCTGATACCGACATTATCAGTTAAATTTATAGAGCCCTAATTTTATCCAAAATGATGTCAGAAACGGCGATACCTGAGGTTTTACTCTCAGCCCGATTATGATGACGACGTTGTCCCGGAAGACGGGTTCCATCTTGTTCTAGCATTTTATCGAAAAAGCGTTCAGCGTGGTCCGACCAGCCGTCAGCATCACCCATCAAATTAGGATCAATCGCCATCATGAATTCCCCGCCTTGGGGTGGCCCCCCGTCGCCATTATCGCGCTCAGCTGCTTCAAAACTAAAGCTCTCACCAATAAGTCCACCTGCAAGCAGTTCAACCATCATCGCAATAGAGCTGCCTTTATAACCCCCAAAAGCGAGCAAGGCGCCTTTGAGGACTTCATTAGGGTCAGTCGAGGGGTTACCATCAGCATCTACGCCTACGCCTTCAGGAAGGGTATGACCTTCTCTAGATGCGAGCATAACTTCACCGCGGGCCATCACGGATGAAGCTTGATCAAACACCATAGAGGGCTCGTTTTTGCGCGGCCAGCCAAAACAAATAGGATTGGTTCCATAAAGCGCTTTCGTCCCGCCAGCAGGTATGACTGCAGGCTTATAAGAGGTACACGCAAACCCGACGAGACCCGCCTCCGCAACAGGTTCAACCTCAGTCCAAAGCGCGGCAAAATGATGAATGCCAATGAGCGGCATGGCCGCGATCCCGCAAGTCTTTGCGGCTTCGATTAAATGCGCGCGCCCCTGTGCCAAAGCATAAGGCGCCAAACCATTATGACCGTTTACTTGAACAACAGCTGGCGCAAGCTTTTTAATTGTCGGACGCGCTTTTCCATTTACTTTGCCGGATTTCAATGTCGCGACATAACCCGGTAAACGCATTAATCCATGAGAATGGCATCCATCCCCCTCAGCCTTGGTAATAATGTCAGCTACTGCGCCCGCATTTTCAGCATCGCAACCATGCGTCATAAGAGTTTCTTTGGCTAAGTTATGAATAGCCTCTAAATTCATCGATGTGTCTGACATAAACTCCCCTTTTATGTTGTCAGTTAGTGGTCCTATATAGGATAACGCTTTATAACTTCCGGCCCAAGAGCCTCTTTTAACGGATCTAGCCAAGGCTCAAAATTTCGCCATTGTTCGAGCCCCGATTTAAAAATGGGTTGTCGCACTTGTTCTGAACTCGCAGTTCGAACAGAGCGTTTATTTTCGTGGAAACTCAAACAATTTTCTTCAAAGGGAAGTTCAAGATAATCAAGAATCCGGCGAACCTGCGTTTCCGTATCAGCAACAACATCTTCATACTGCACACGCAAAATTTTACCCGGCAAAACCTTATCCCAGTGATCCATCAATTTGACGTAATCGCGATAATATTGTCCGACCTGCCCTAATCCATACGTAAATTCCTGTCCCTCAGCGAAATGTTGTTTAAAGCCAGAAAAACAACAGGCCATAGGATGACGGCGCGCATCAATGATTTTAGCATTCGGCAAGATGAGATGTATCAACCCTA
>CAZFWZ010000168.1:0-3008 GCA_964522765.1 uncultured Caulobacterales bacterium
CTTAAACTCACCTCATCTAAGCCGCTAGTAATTTTTGAGATTAGCGCCCTGACTGACGTCGCGAAGACCTTAAAGCGGTCCGTCAAAGGGCGAAATAACATCTTGCCCTTTGGCGGCTTTGCCAACATCAAGACCTTTACTGTAAATCCGTATGGCATCGTCCTCGCCCGCTCTGGACACCCGCATAACACCGTTAGCTCGTCCTTCATCAAAGACGCCCTCTAGGGTATGGCTACCTTTGCGGCTATCATGAACGATAAGATAGCCTGAGCCTTGAGGTTTGCCGTTTTGCGCATAGCCATAATATTCCACAGCCGAGCCAGACAGATATCGCAACACACCCATGCCCACCCCGTTGGCAAGGCCATTTTCGCATGTGCCTCTCCATGTGCCTTCTGCATATTTACCGTCATGCATATATCCGCAGCGCGTCGCGAAGGTATCAAGGCTGCGCGGAGTGTCTTTGTAGCGAGTCTGTAACTGCTCGCGTAAATCTTCATGGCGAATAGCCGTAATGGTTTCATTGGAATCGATGAGGTTAACTTGCACGGTGACTTGCTCGTTTAGGACGGGGAGAATAGCCGCAAAATAATTATTGCCTATGAGGCGTTTCCGGCGCGCGAAAGACGACGGATTTGCCCCGGCCAAAAGTAAATTTTTGAGCAAATTATTTGTAGCCCGAGCTTCGGCAGGGGTTGGAGGTCTGCCCCTGCGTGTGGCCGCAGACCCTGCGGCCACTGCAACTGTTGTTAAAACCGCCGGTATCGTAGAGAGGTTTTGCTTACGGGTTAATTCACGTCTTTTTTGCAAGACTTCATATTCAGCCTTGAGGCCCTCTCTGACTTGCACGCCAAGCTCGCTATTATAAACACCGTCATATAGGCGCAAGGATTGCACGGAGAGAAAATTCTGCTCGGCCTCAAGCAAGCGAGCCGCATAACGCTCACGGGCGATATATTCAGGGTCGGTTGATCCGATAAGCGTCAGGGGGCCAAGGCTTTCATCAAATTGTGATATCGCGTTCGCGTAATTGACCATCGACGCTTTTTTGATGTCGAGTTCATTAATTATGCCAATGACCTGATTGGCTAAGGAGGCCGAAAACGGCTCTTCAAACGGGTCTTCTTGCCCAATGTAGTTTAAGTTTTCAATCCGCGTCCCGTCTAGGCGTATTTGCTCAAGGGGGAGTGTTGAAAGCGTATTGCCTGAGGTCGTTTCTGATAGCTTTTCAAAAACAACACGCGTGTGAACCGTCTTGTTCAAGGTCGTAATAAAGTCCAGCTCACGTATATTTGTCTCTAATTTTCCTGTTTCAAATTCAAGAAGGTTTTGTGCGACGCTCTGTTTGCCATTCGCCACAGCACCGCGCAGAGTTGGACGGCTCGTCAGCAGAACACCTTGCGTCGGGGCTGAGGCGCGGTGATCTGTGCGCACCGTAACCAGCGGTGTTAAAATGTCGCCAAATGAAACAGGTTCGCCCTCAAGCATGCGTTTGGCATCTGGAAAAGTATAAGCCGTGAAATCAATGCTAACAATGTTCGGCAAGGTTTCGGCTTGTGTCATAGGTTCTGATGTTATTTTTCCATTCTCATCGAGCTTAATGACATGAGGGGAGAGAAGCACGGAGTGTTCAGGCATCCGTTCGGAGAGTTCTTTGAATATTGACAGCGCAAAATAATTTGATTTTACCAGCATAATATCTGCAATCGCCGCCGTTTCTTCATATCCGACATCATGGAAATCCAATTGGGCTCCAATAGTGCGGGTGCCATAAAGTTTAAGAAATTTGCTTTCTGCAGCGTCTTCGATAAAGGCGGGGTAACGCACGATGGCCATGACGGTTCCAGGCGGAACATGTGTCGTAAGTTTTTGCGGCGCAGTTACGGAATTAATTCGGGAGTTTTTAACCCCGGTAGCTGATGTCGCGCACGCTGTGAGTAGCGTGGCCAAAGCCAGTACAACCGCATGGCGCAAGACAGCTAGTTGTATAAAACGGCCCATAAGTCTCTTTTAATTAATAAATATTGTATGGGATAATCTTTAAGTTAACTGACGCTCAAAGCTATACACATTTACATTACAATCAATTTAGAACAGGTTTGGTTATACTTCAAAGGGGGCCCGATAAATGCCATTTGCCCACCTTACGTCTATGGCTCAATAAAAACGCCCCCGCAAAATCTGCGAGAGCGTTTGAATTTTATTCGCGATATCTAGCGCGGTTTAAATCTAAAAGCCGGATGGCTTTGATTTAAGGCTTATTCGCCTTTTATGAGTTCTTTAGCCTTAGCTTCTGCTTCAGCTTTGCCGTAGCTAGACCCTTCAGCCTTCGCTTTAGTTGCACCTTCAGCCGCAGCTTCTGCTTTGCCTTTGATGTAGCTCGATCCTTCAGCCTTTGCTTCACTTGCACCCTCAGCCGCAGCTTCTGCTTTACCTTTAACGTAACTGGACCCTTCAGCCTTTGCTTCGGCTGCGCCCTCAGCGGCGGCTTTAACATTTGTTACACCGTTAGCCGCGGCTTCAGAAGCCGCTTCTTTTGCGCCTTCAGCTGCGGCTTTAACGTTTGCCGCACCCTCTGCCGCAGCTTCTTTTGCGCCTTCAGCCGAAGCTTTGGCTTTCGCAGCGGCTTCGGACGCTTTAGACGATATGTCATCGCTTGCCGAACAGCCCGTAATTGCTAATGGGCCTGCTAAAACCATCGCGACCGTCAGAGCCTTTAATAAGGCCTTGTTTTTTCTCTCTACACTCATGAATCATCCTCCTCGAGTTTCATAATACTTTGTCTTATAACCGATAAGGTGGAATGTTACCATATCAAATCTACGCGCGAGTCAGTTGGGGCGCGCATCTAGTATATATACCATTAAAGTAACTTATATTTCTCAGAGCGCGGGATAGCCGGCTTGCGCCAATGTAATAAGCAAGGCGATTTGAATAGCGATGTGAGAATCTTGGTCGGTCCATGTTTCTTCGAACGAATGAGCCCCGCTGCTTTTGCCGCCCCGGCT
>CAZFWZ010000169.1:0-2806 GCA_964522765.1 uncultured Caulobacterales bacterium
CCCCAAACGAGTGCAAAATCGGCATCATGCCCGGCAAGATTTTCAAAAAAGGCACCTGCGGCGTGGTCTCGCGCTCTGGCACGCTCACCTATGAAGCTGTGTTCCAAACGACACAAGTCGGCCTTGGCCAAACCACAGCGATTGGGATTGGCGGTGACCCGATTAACGGCACAAATTTTATCGATTGTCTTGAGCTTTTCCTTCATGATGACGACACAAAGCAAATCATCATGATCGGCGAAATTGGCGGCTCTGCCGAAGAAGAAGCGGCGGAATACATCACCCATATGGCCAAAAAAGGCATTAAAAAACCAATGGTTGGCTTTATCGCGGGCCGCACAGCCCCTCCGGGCCGCACAATGGGCCATGCCGGCGCGATTGTGTCTGGCGGTAAAGGCGGCGCAGAAGATAAAATCGCCGCGATGGAAAAAGCTGGCATTCGGGTCTCGCCGTCGCCCGCTAAGCTTGGCGAGACAATGATGGATTTATTGAGCGCATAGCGCATCAATGGGGATGCCATCCCTAATGAATAATTGGGCGTATAGAATTGGAATACAGGTCTAGAGGACACGAATATGGCGGATACTGCCAAACCCCGTTCTGAGCAAAACCAAGCAATGCTCGACACGCTTTTCCTAGACGGCGGCAATGCGGTCTATCTCGAGCAAATGCAGGCGCAATATGCGCGCGACCCTAATTCCGTTGACGCCAGCTTTCGCGCCTATTTTGGCGCGCTTGAAGATAATGCGGCTGCGGTGAAAACGGCTGAAGGCCCCGCGTGGAAACGTCCAGACTGGCCGATTGACGTCAACGGAGATTTGACCTCTGCCCTCACGGGTGATTGGGGCGATGCGGGCAAGGCGGCCGAAAAAATTGCGGCGCGCTCTGGAGCAGAGGCATCATCTGATGACGTGCGCCAAGCCACGAAAGATAGCCTCGGCGCGCTCATGCTTATTCGCGCCCACCGTATGCGCGGTCACCTCATTGCTGACCTTGACCCGCTCGGCCTTCGGCAGACGGACACGCACAATGAGCTTGATCCTGCCACTTACGGCTTTGGGCCGCAGGATATGGAGCGCGAGATTTTCATCGACGGCGTGCTCGGCCTTGAGACCGCGACGATGGCGCAAATCATTGAGATAGTGCGCCGCACATATTGCGGTACTTTCGGTATTCAGTTCATGCATATCTCAAACCCTGAAGAGAAATCATGGCTTCAAGAGCGCATTGAAGGCCCCGATAAAGAGATTAGCTTTTCCAAAGAAGGCCGCCTCGCGATATTACAAAAACTCATTGAGGGCGAAGCCTTTGAGCAGCTGATACACAAGCGCTACCCTGGCACGAAACGTTTCGGCATTGACGGGGCGGAAAGCCTATTGCCTGCGCTAGAGCAGATTATTAAGCGCGGCGGACAGCTAGGCCTTAAAGACATTAATTTTGGTATGCCGCACCGCGGGCGTCTCAATGTCATGGCGTCCGTCATGCAAAAACCTTACTCGGCTATTTTTTACGAATTCCTTGGCGGCGTGGCGACGGGCGGTGAAGACTTTGGCTCAGGGGATGTGAAATATCATCTCGGCGTCTCTGATGACCGCGAATTTGACGGCAATAAAGTTCACCTTTCGCTTGCGCCAAATCCCTCTCACCTTGAAGTGATTGCGCCCGTTGTTATGGGGAAAACTCGCGCCAAGCAGCAAATGGCCTCTGGCACTTATAAGTCCCATAACCCTGAACAAGTAATGGCGGTTATTCTTCACGGCGATAGCGCCTTTGCAGGCCAAGGCATTGTGATGGAATGTTTCCAGATGAGTCAGCTTGTCGGCTACCGTACCGGCGGGACACTCCATGTGATTGTGAATAACCAAATTGGCTTTACGACGACGCCTGACGAATACCGCTCTGGGCAATATTGCTCTGACGTGGCCTTTATGGTCGAAGCGCCTGTTTTCCATGTGAACGGGGATGATCCCGAAGCCGTGGTCTTTGCGGCGCGGGTCGCCACGGAATATCGCCAGAAATTTGGCAAAGATGTCGTGCTCGATATTATTTGTTATCGCCGCTACGGCCATAATGAAGGCGATGACCCGTCTTTCACCCAGCCCATTATGTATTCCAAAATTGGGTCTATGGACTCGACCATGTCCGTCTACGCCAAGCGCCTCATTGCGCAAGGCGATCTGACTGAGGTTGAGCATGAAAAAATGGTCGCGGATTTTTATTCCTTTCTCGACACGGAATTTGACGCCGCCAAGACATATGAAACCAAACAGCCGGATTGGCTGCAAGGCGTCTGGCAAGGGCTAAGCACGCCAACGGATAAAGATGGTAAGCGCCGCGGCGATACCTCTGTGTCCATGGAAACGCTCAAGGACATTGGCGCGAAAATTGTAAAAGTTCCCAACTCGGTCAATATGCACCGCACACTTAAGCGCATTATTAAAGCGCGGGCCGACAAAGTTGAAACAGGCGAGAATATTGATTGGGGCCTTGCCGAGCATTTGGCCTTTGGCACGCTTATCACCGAAGGTCACCCTGTGCGCCTGTCGGGTCAAGACAGTGAGCGCGGCACCTTCAGCCACCGTCAATCCAATTTCGTCGATCAAAAAACCGAAGAAAAATATACGCCGTTAAACACATTGTCGGATGAACAGGAATATTATCAAGTGCTCAACTCGCACTTGTCCGAAGAGGCTGTGCTAGGCTTTGAATATGGGTTTTCGGCGGCTTCGCCCAAAGGGCTGACAATTTGGGAAGCGCAATTTGGCGATTTTGCCAATGGCGCGCAGGTTATGGTCGATCAATTTAT
>CAZFWZ010000170.1:0-2799 GCA_964522765.1 uncultured Caulobacterales bacterium
GCGCCAAAAGACATGCTCGAGAAGCTGCGGCCGTTTTTGATAACCGACTAGAACCAACCTTTCCGTAATCTAACCGTTAGCTGACTCTCGTCTTGCTTAGTCGTAACTTGCTTACGCGCCTTAATTTTTACCATATAGTGTATGGCGGAATTGGGGGGAATTGGGCGCGTGTCAGCAGCGCCAACGGAGCGGCAGCAAATTGCCGCCGCATTTTTACTCGCGGTTTTGTTTCATCTAGCTTTTGGACTTTGGCTGCAATCGAGGTCTGATAATTTACCCTCCCTGCCAGCGCTTTCTGTCATTGATGTTAAGCTATTGCCTGCGTTTAAACATGAGATTGAAACAAATACTGCGTCTGCGCCGCAATCGTCTGAGCAAGTTACCAGCCCGTCTGCCGCGCCAGAAACCACCCTTCCTATTGAAACGCCTTCGCTAGATGAGATTGAGCCATTGCCTGAAACGGCCCCGCCTTATGAGGAGCTCATTACTCCGCTGCCTATTCTTAACAATGAGGCAGGCTCGACGGCAGGCCAGTTTCCTGCAAATAGCCGCGATAAAGATTATGTCCCGTCTCAATGGGCGCTTGAACCACCGCTTAAAATGGAGCGGCTCGAGGGAATGGGGCTGGTGGAAGATATGGATTGCCTGCGTGCCCTCTCGGCGGATTGTGCAAGTTTGCGCAAAGAAGTTTTTGCCGAATTTGAATTAACCGAGATGGAAAAAGTTTGGACAGAGAAGCGAGCAGACACTGGGATGCCATCTGAATTTTATGGGATGAGCGAGAGAGAGATTAGGCTTAAACTTGGGAGTAAGATAGCGGGTGAAAACGGGTTTATGATTTTACCGGGTATTGCCATTGATGGTTCACTTTGGGATATGATGCACGGGGTTAAAAAGACTTGCGAAATGAAACGCGGAATTAATTCGGATGGACGTTACGAAGTTGTGCGGGTTTGTCCTGAAAGCTTGCCCGCTGCGCGTGATAAGAAATATTACATTCCGCCCAAACAATAGCTGTGATAGAAGAAAATATGACAAATCTACATCCCATTCGCGATACCTTATTTCTTCTTCCTCCCGGATTTTTTGATAATGACCGCCGTGAGTTCTGCCCTGAATGCGCGGAGCTTTCGGGCGTGTTATCATATTATCCTGCTATTAAAGAAAGCGTTGAGGTTTTCTATCAGCCGATAGAGAGGCCTCGCGCTGATTTGGTGGCGCTACTTGGGGATAAGAACCAGAACTGTCCAACCCTCGTGTTGGCCGAAGCTAGCCCAAGTTTTGACAATTGCGGTATTATGCAAAAAAGCGGGCGCCGTTTTATCAACAATGCTCGCGATATCGCAAAATATTGGGCCGCGCGTTACGGGACGGCCTATCCCAGAGGCTCTTAATTTATGAGAGGGCTTTAACTTAAGAGGGCCCTATTTATTAGGATCTAAATCTATCATTGGTTTGTCGATGAGTGTCCTTGGCCCGCCGATTTGTTCGACCTGGAAGTCGCCCAAATCATCAAACCCGCCCAATTGTTCTGGCGTGACGGCTGTTGGTGAATCGCACAAATCTAGGACTTGGCGGCCCTCGCTATCGACATAAATGATTTCCTCAGGCTTTATCTCGCGTTCGACTTTTTCTGTCCGCGTGATGGGCTCATATGGCGGATTGGCAATCTCTGTTGTGGCGTAGCGCACCTGCGTTTCAGCAGGTATGACAACGCGGGTAAGCGCTGAAACAGGGGTGCAGGTGTCTATAACTTCTGGAACTACAACTGCTACGGGTTCTTCTATAATAGGTTCTGGCGTGGAGGCACAGGCCGTGAGCGCGGCGGTGGTAAATGATAGAAGTGAAAGAAAAGCGAAACGGGTCATAATATCTCCAAGGCACGATTTGCCCTATAAGGCTCTATAGCAAGGAATTGCGAAAACAATATGGCCTAATTCAGTCAATAACTGCGAAATTAAGGCAGCTTAGCTGGGCTTTCTCATAATTTCGCCAAATTCTTACGAAAACACAGCCAATCCCTACGGACATTAACTCTATAGTTAATAATTTCTTGCAGATAACACTGCATGTTGCGGCCAGTCACCTTACAGCCTGTTAATTGGGCAAGAGAGGCAACGCAGCTTAGGTTGTTGCAAAATAAAAATAGGCCATGTGCGGCCGCTAATAAGACGGATAATTTATGATCGATATTGCAATGCTCATCGTCCAGGCTACGCCGCTAGGTCCTGCGGAATCTGTGACGGACTTTTCTTTTTTACGTTTATTTATGATGGCAGACTGGGTTGTAAAATCAGTCATGTTAATCCTTGTTGTGGCGTCGATTTGGTCTTGGGCTATCGCGGTGGACAAAGTCATTACATTCGTCACGCTTAAGCGCCGCGCCGCAGATTTTGAAGAGACCTTTTGGTCAGGGCGCACACTTGATGAACTTAACCAAGGCCTTGCAACAGAAGCCCGCGATCCGATGGCTCGTGTCTTTGCTGCTGCCATGCGTGAATGGGACGAGAGCAAAGCGGGTACGCGTAGTGAACTTATGATGCACAGTACACATGAGCGTATTGACCGTGTGATGAACCTTGTCGTCAACCGCGAACTTGCCAAGGCCGAGCGAGGGATGTCGGTACTCGCGACGATTGGGTCCGCATCTGTATTTATCGGATTGTTCGGGACGGTCTGGGGTATTATGAATGCGTTTCGCGCGATTGCTGCGACGCAAAATACAAACCTCTCGGTTGTTGCCCCGGGTATTGCTGAGGCGCTTTTCGCGACGGCACTCGGCCTGATAGCCGCTATTCC
>CAZFWZ010000171.1:0-2712 GCA_964522765.1 uncultured Caulobacterales bacterium
TCGACAATGTTTGCGCGATAGAGGCGAGGGGGTTCACCATTGGCGGCGCTATGGCCTATGAACTTGGCGCAGGGTTCGTGCCTATCCGTAAAAAGGGCAAGCTCCCGTTTGATACATATGAGCAGGACTATGAGCTTGAATATGGGCATGACACGCTCGAAATTCATGCCGATAGCGTGCGTAAGGGCGAGAGAGTTTTACTCGTTGATGATTTAATTGCGACGGGCGGTACGGCGGAGGCGGCGATTAAGCTCTTACATAAAACAGGCGCGAATATAGTCGGCGCGGCGTTTATCGTGGACCTGCCAGACCTCGGGGGTCTTGGGCGTATTACGGAAATGGGGATACCTGTGACGGCCTTGGTGAAGTTTGAGGGGCACTAGGGGGCGTAATAGCCCTATCTTCAATTAGGATTTAACTACCAGCCGCTGCGTTCGGGCTAAAGCCCTCTCTGCGCGGTTTAACGGCAAATCGCTCCACTGGAACGATTTTCACGTTAAACATTAAACTTAAACAGCATAATGTCGCCGTCTTTAACGATATAATCTTTGCCTTCTTGACGCACTTTGCCCGCTTCTTTTGCGCCTTGTTCGCCGTTATTGGCGACATAATCATCATAGGCGGTTGTTTCTGCGCGGATGAAGCCTTTTTCAAAATCGCCGTGAATAACGCCGGCGCATTTCGGGGCGCTCCAGCCGTCGTGGAATGTCCATGCGCGGGCTTCTTTTGGGCCGACGGTGAAATAGGTCTTTAGGCCGAGCAGGGCATAGCCCGCTTGGATGAGGCGGTTTAGCCCCGGTTCTTCAAGGCCAATCGCGCCGAGATATTCAGTCTGCTCTTCACCGTCCAAAAGCGCCATTTCAGATTCTATTTGCGCGGAAATCGCCACCCACTGCGCGCCTTCAGCTTCCGCGTGAGCCGCAACTTTGGCAGAATAGGCATTACCCTCTGCCGCGCTGTCTTCATCGACATTGGCGACATAAAGCACAGGTTTAGAGGTGAGGAGCTGGAGCATTTTCCACGCTTTAGCGTCGTCGTCATCAACTTCTACAACGCGTGCAGGTTTACCGTCTTCAAGCGCCGCAATCGCGAGTTCAATAAGGCGCATGGTTTGGATGGCCTCTTTATCGTTTTGCTTGAGTTTCTTCTCTAGGCCTGATTTTCGCTTCTCTAGGCTTTCAAGGTCAGCGAGCATAAGCTCTGTCTCAACCGTTTCGTAATCCGCCATAGGGTCAATAACGCCTTCGACATGGGTGATGTCGTCATCATCAAAGCAACGCAGCACATAAAGCACAGCGTCCGTCTCGCGTATGTTGGCGAGAAATTGATTGCCGAGCCCTTCGCCCTTTGACGCGCCGCGCACGAGGCCGGCAATATCAACAAAGTTCATGCGAGCAGGGATACGTTGCGCGCTGCCGCCAATATCTGCGATCACGTCTAGGCGAGCTTCTGGCACGGCGACGTCGCCGACATTGGGCTCTATCGTACAAAATGGATAGTTCGCGGCCTGCGCGTTCGCTGTCTGTGTTAACGCATTAAACAGCGTAGATTTACCAACGTTGGGCAAGCCCACAATTCCGCATTTAAAACCCATGACAGGCTCCTTACTTCGTTATTATTTTATTTCAGGGATTCCATCACCCGTGTTTGATATAGATCTGGCTGCGCATCCGCTAATAATTCCGCATGGCGGGCCATGCCGTCTATCATATCATCGCGTAAGTTGGCTTCGTCTTTCCTAAAATCGGACAGCACATGGCTATGTACACGGTCTTTATGGCCGGGATGGTCAATACCGATGCGTATGCGGCGAAATTCATTACCGCAGTGCTGCTTAATCGAGCGCAGGCCATTGTGACCTGCAATGCCGCCGCCTATTTTTTGGCGTACTTTACCAAAGTCCAGATCAAGCTCGTCGTGAAAGACGACTATGTTTTCAAGCGGGACTTTGTAAAAATCCATCGCTGCGCGCACGGACTGTCCGCTATCATTCATAAATGTCATGGGTTTAAGCAGGGCTATTTTTTGCCCGTTAATCATGGCGCTGTCTTGAATGTGACCTTTAAACTTCGTCTTGGCCTGCGAATAATTGTAATGGCGCGCGATTTCGTCAATCACCATAAACCCGATGTTATGGCGGTGACCGCTGTATTTATCGCCTGGATTTCCAAGGCCGACCCAGATTTGCATAATGTCCGCCTCCTTTTGTCCGCGTGTTTCACTACCACCAAAAGATAAGGCGCCCCGACCGAATTGGAAGAGGCGCCCGAAAATTGACATTGCTGTAGAGGTGTTAAAAGACTTGGGCGAGGGAACGCTTAGTCTTCGCCGCCTTCTTCAGTTTGGTTAGACGCTGGAACGTCACCAGCTGCTGGCACTTCGCCGTCTTCGCCTTCTTCATCTTCGTCAGTTGCTTCAACTGCGGCGCGTGATGCGATAAGTGTGGCAATTGTAAAGTCACGATCTGCGATTGACGGCTTGACGTTTTTCGGCAAATCAACATCTGAGATTTTCAGTGCATCACCGATTTCCAACTTGGATACGTCTGCAGTAAGTTCGTCAGGAATTTCACCCGCTGGACATTTAACTTCGACAGAGTAGCGCACCACGTTGAGTGTACCGCCTTCTTTCAGGCCTGGGCTGTCCTCTTCGCCAACAAATTTCACGCTGACTTCAACTTCAATGATAGACTTGGCTGTCACGCGGTAGAAG
>CAZFWZ010000172.1:0-2649 GCA_964522765.1 uncultured Caulobacterales bacterium
CCCAACGTAGGCGGCAAACGGGCCATAAGCCTTTTTTTCGAGCAATAATATAGCGTCGAGCGAAAAAGATGAGAAAGTTGTGAAGCCCCCCAGCAGACCAACACCAATGAATAATCGCCACGCGCTGTCGCCTGCAGAGCGAGCCGCAAGCCATGCGACTAACGCCCCCATTAGGAAGCTGCCGATAATATTGGCGCAGAGCGTGCCATAGGGAAACCCTGGTCCCGCCGCGCGCATAATCGCCCCGCCAAGAAAATGTCTCGCAGACGCGCCGATAGCCCCGCCAAGGGCAACATATAATAGCGAACTCATGCCCGCCTGATACGCGCTTGCACGCAGCCCTGCAACCCCGTCAATCTAGCGGCGAGGCTGTCAAATGACCGATAATTATATTGCCCGCACCCGCAAAATCAGGCAAAGACGCAGGCTATGAATTGGTTGACAAAACTCACGCCCCCTGGGGTCAAAAGCATTTTTACCAAAAAGGATAGTCCAGACAATCTCTGGATTAAATGTCCTAAGTCTGGCGAGATGGTATTTTCGGCTGATCTGCCCTCTTTGAAACATGTCACCCCTGCCGGACATCATCTTCGGATCGGACCCGACATGCGTCTTGGTTATACGTTTGATGATGCCAATTACATTGAAGTTGACATACCCGAAGTCGCAAAAGACCCGCTCAAATTTAAAGATGACAAAAAATATACAGACCGCCTCAAAGCCGCGCGCAGTAAAACAGGTGATAATGATGCCATGACCATTGGCGTGGGCAAGATACACGGCATTGAAACAGTTGTGCTTGTGCAGAACTTTGCCTTCATGGGCGGCTCGCTTGGGATGGCCGCAGGCGAAGGTTTTATAACGGCTGCGCAATATGCGGTGTCTAAAAATTTGCCCTTAATTGTCTTTACGGCTGCGGGCGGAGCGCGCATGCAAGAAGGCGCGCTTTCGCTTATGCAAATGCCCCGCACGACTATTGCTGTCCAAGAACTACGTGAAGCTGGCCTTCCTTATATTGTTGTGCTTTGTGATCCGACTACAGGCGGCGTTACAGCTAGCTATGCTATGCTAGGGGATATACACTTGGCAGAACCTGGCGCGCTTATTTGTTTTGCAGGCCCTCGCGTGATTGAAGATACAATCCGAGAAAAACTACCCGAAGGTTTCCAGCGCGCAGAATACCTTGAGGAAAAAGGCATGGTCGACAAAGTCGTACATCGCAAAGCTATGCGGGAAACTTTGGCAAATTTGCTCACTGTTCTCACCAAATTTGACGCCTCTGAAATGCCTGCCAAATCGGCGGCTGACGTCGCTGACGTCCTTTAAGTTCCGATATGGATAAAACTGCTGAGGTTGACGCCGCCCTCGCCGCAATGGCGGCCCTACATCCCAAGAAAATTGACCTCGGGCTAGGCCGCATCGAGCGTGTTTTAAAGGCGCTTGGTAATCCACAAGACCGTCTCCCGCCTGTTGTGCACATCGCGGGCACGAATGGCAAAGGCTCAACGGTGAGTTTCATCCGCGCGATGGCCGAAGCCGGCGGGCTGGACTGTCATGTTTATATTTCGCCCCATCTGGTACATTTTCGCGAGCGCATAACTATCGCCTCAGAAGAAATTTCCGATACTCAACTACTTGATGTTCTAAAGCGCGTGCGCCTTGCAAATGATGGGCAGCCGCTCTCATTTTTTGAAGCGACAACAGCTGCGGCCCTGCTCGCTTTTTCTGAAAACCCTGCTGATCTTTGCATCATAGAAGTCGGCCTAGGCGGGCGCTATGACGCCACGAATGTCATCGATCGCCCTGCCGTCATCGGCATTACGCCGATTGCCCTAGATCACGCCGAATTTTTGGGTCGGGATTTAGCTGGAATCGCGCGCGAGAAAGCCGGCATTATGAAACACCTTGTACCCGCCGCGATTGGGAAACAATCAGAACTGGTCAACGCTGTGCTTGAAGCCGAAGCCAATAAACTCTCCTTGCAGGCCGCCTATTTTGGTCAAGACTACCGCACCTACCGGCAACATGGCCGGCTTGTCTATGAAGACGATAGCGCGCTTATGGATTTACCTCTACCCACCCTTGTTGGTGAGCATCAAATTATGAACGCTGGGCTTGCCATCCGCATTGCGCGGATCTTGCAATTTAAAGAGACCGCGATTGAACGCGGGTTAGAAACAGTTAAATGGCCCGCGCGCATGCAAAACCTCACCAAAGGCCCCTTTGCGGAGATGGTTAAGCAAAGCGGCGGTGAGCTTTGGCTTGACGGCGGGCATAACCCGCATGCCGCGCGCGCCGTAGCCTCAGCCATGGCAGAGATGGAAAGCAAATCTGCGCGTCCACTTATCCTTGTGACAGGGATACTCGCCAATAAAGACATTGGCGGATTTCTTGATGCCTTTAGGGGACTAGCCAGTGCGGTGATTGGGGTCAGCATAGACGGCCACAGTTCTTTATCGCCTGAAACACTACGCGAACTCTCAGAGGCGCGCGGCATGGATGGGCAGATAGCAAACTCTCTGACGGACGCAGTACAGCAAGCCATAAATACAGGCGAAGCGTTATCTCGGCAAAACGCAGATGAGCCGATAATCGCGCCGCGCATCTTGATTTGCGGCTCACTTTATTTGGCTGGTGAGGTACTCAAGC
>CAZFWZ010000173.1:0-2638 GCA_964522765.1 uncultured Caulobacterales bacterium
CGGATATTGGCAAATGTGCCGCGCATCATAACTTCGTGGTTGCCCCGGCGAGAGCCAAAGGAGTTAAACTCTACCTTAGGCACGCTATTGCTTTTCAGATAATCACCTGCAGGGCCGTCATGTTTAATCGCGCCGGCCGGGCTGATATGATCGGTGGTGATGGAATCGCCAAGAAGCGCGAGGATATTCGCGTCTTTGATATCTTCAATGGCATCGGGCGTCATCGTCATGCCGTCAAAATATGGCGGATTACGCACATATGTTGACTTTGGCTTCCAGCCATAAGTCTTACCGCCGGCAACTTTGATTTTTTGCCACTCTTTGTCGCCTTTATAAACATCGGCATAACGTTCTGTGAACATTTTGCGCGTGATGATTTTACGCACGACCTCTGCGATTTCAGTCGAGGTTGGCCAAATGTCTTTGAGGAATACGGCATTGCCGTCTTTATCAACGCCGAGCGGGTCTACATCAAAGTCATGGTGCAGCGAGCCCGCCAAAGCATAAGCCACAACAAGCGGCGGAGAGGCAAGGAAGTTCGCTTTCAAATCTGGACCAATGCGGCCTTCAAAGTTACGGTTACCGGACAGCACGGAGCAAGAGACGAGATCGCCTTCTGCAATGGCCTCTGACAGCTCAGTCGCGAGCGGGCCTGAGTTACCGATACAGGTCGTGCAGCCATAGCCGACAACATCAAAGCCAAGTTGGCTCAGCTCTGTTTGGAGTTTTGATTTTTCAAGATACTCGCCTACGACTTGCGAACCTGGCGCGAGGGATGTTTTCACCCACGGCTTCACAGTCAGGCCAAGCTTATTAGCTTTTTGCGCGACAAGACCCGCCGCCATCATCACAGATGGGTTTGACGTATTTGTACAGGATGTAATCGCGGCAATAAAGACATCACCGTGATCGACGCTATACTCTTTGCCTTTGACAGGCACCGCGCTGTCGCCTGTTGGCGTTTTACCAAATTCATCGCGCAGAATTTTTGCAAAATGACGGTTTGCACCTTTCAAATCAAAACGGTCTTGCGGACGTTTCGGGCCAGAAATCGCGGGGCGCACAGAGCTGACATCTAGCGAAATTGTATCTGTATAAGTTGGCACTGAGCCATCGCGCCAGAGGCCTTGCGCCTTGGCGTAGGCCTCAACAAGTTCGACGCGGCCTTCGTCGCGGCCTGTCGCTTTAAGATATTTCAGCGTATCTCCATCAACAGGGAAGAAGCCGCAGGTCGCGCCATATTCAGGCGCCATATTGGCAATCGTCGCCTGATCTTCGAGTGACATGTGATCAAGGCCGTCGCCGTAAAATTCTACAAATTTACTCACCACGCCTTTTTTGCGCAGCATTTCCACAACGCGCAGCACAAGGTCAGTGGCCGTTGCGCCTTCAGGTAGTTTGCCGTTGAGCTCAAAGCCTACAACTTCGGGGATCAGCATAGAGACAGGCTGGCCGAGCATCGCGGCTTCGGCTTCAATGCCGCCCACGCCCCAACCCAGCACAGACAGACCATTAATCATAGTTGTGTGACTATCGGTCCCGACAAGCGTGTCAGGGAAAGCATAGGTCTTGCCCTCAATTGTTTTTGTCCAAACCGTCTGCGCAATGTTTTCCAAATTCACTTGGTGACAAATACCTGTGCCCGGAGGGACAACTGCGAAATTATCAAAGGACTTAGAGCCCCACTTCAAAAAATCATAACGTTCGCCATTACGCTCATATTCGCGCTCGACATTTTTCTTAAAGGCTGTCTTGGTGCCGTAATAATCAACCATGACAGAATGGTCGATCACAAGATGCACAGGGTTGAGCGGGTTAATCGCCTCGGCAGTCTTACCAAGGTTGACCATAGCGTCGCGCATAGCGGCCAAATCCACAACAGCCGGAACGCCTGTAAAATCTTGCATCAAGACCCGTGCAGGACGATATGCGATTTCATGCGTTGATTTGCGTGTCTTAAGCCAATCTGCAATGGCTTGGATATCTTCTTTTTTAACTGTGTTACCATCTTCATGACGAAGCAGGTTCTCGAGAAGAACTTTTAACGAGCGCGGAAGAGCCGAAATGCCTTTAAGGCCATTCTTCTCAGCGACTTTCAAATCGTAATAAGTATATGTGCCCCCGCGTACGCTCATTTCGCGTTCGCATTTAAAACTATCGAGAGAAGCCATGAAAAATCCTTCCGGTGTGTATCTGTATCTTAACGCGTCTTATAGCAGGCCCGCGCAGGGTTGCAATCAAATGGCAAAAATTAAGCCCCGTCAAATCACGTTCATCTTAGATTCATGTTTGGAAGGGAATGAACTAGGCTAGTTTAAACTTTTTCGTAAAGTTTAGACGGTTCGCGCTATATTTGCGCAACAGTGGGCACATAAAAACAACAGTGGGCACATAAAACGGGCAAAACAATGGATATAGGACGCTGGACCGAAATTTTTAAACTCCTCGCAATGGTCATCATTGCGGACAAGCGCGTTTACAAAGAAGAAGTCGACGAGTTTGTTAATAGCGCGATGGAGATAAAGTCCGCGATTAATGACGCGACCTTAATCACGCGCGACATGGCGTTTGAATGGTTTCGCGGCAATCGCGATGACATCCTGACTTTATCAAAATCCCCAGACTTTTCCGTATCAGC
>CAZFWZ010000174.1:0-2568 GCA_964522765.1 uncultured Caulobacterales bacterium
ATCAAATACAGATTGACGCTCTTTCGGCGTTAAGCCTCTTTCAATCCAATGAAAAGCTCGATCAGATGATAGCTTTTCAAGCAGCTCGGCAGGGTCTAAATCAGGAAGTGTGGCCGCTAGTTTTTGCGCCGTTTCAGGCGCATTCCAGACCTTACGAGGCTCAGCATAAAGCGAGTAAGTCTGCAGCGTAGTCGCAAGAACTTCCCCGTTGCGGTCAGTTATATCCGCACGGGTTGTTGTAATAGCTTGCGGAAGGTTTGAGCGATCAACTTTGGGCGTAAACAGAGATGTTTCCGCAAGCCGAAGCACGATGATGATCATCATAAAAATGAACATAGACGCGCCTATACGAATACGGATACGCCCCTCTGAAACCGCGGCATACTCATCATCAGCCACAGTCATAACGGTTGAACGGACGCCGTGCGGCGCAGAGAAACGCTCACTCATGGCGCGCCCTCCCCGTTTGTAGACTCGGCCGGCCGCTTTTGGGTTTTAAGCGGGAAACGATTTACAATATCAGTCACCTCAATCATTTGCGAGGTCTCGGTTGGCGCAAGATCTAAATATTCAGACGCCAAACCCTGCAAACGCGCAGGGTCTTCAAGATGCGCAATTTCAGCCCTAAGCACGCCAATAGCCGCTTCTTCCAGTGCAATTTCGTAATGCAATTTTGCTGCGGACTGCCGCGCGGTTTGAGCACGCGTTTTGATATAATAAAGCGCAATCATTAGCGACACACCAATGAGCAGCAATAAAAACCATGTAATACGGCGCGCGACATCGGCCTGTGTTTGATAGCCGCCCCTCATGCCGCCCACCTCACATCATGTACCCGAGGCACTTTGGGAAGCAGCTGATCATCCGCGCTCATAGGTGCGGCGTCTGTGCGAATGCCGCAGCGCAGTTTGGCCGATCGGGAGCGAGGGTTATCTTCAATTTCAGATTTCGAAGGCTTAACGACGGAGCGTTTTGGCAAGTTAAAACTCGCCGCCTCGCCTGACTGAACGGCTTCAGGCGCATAACGCGAGCCGCCTGAGACCTCACCGGCACGGCGGCGAAAAAACGTTTTCACAATACGGTCTTCGAGCGAGTGGAAAGTCACCACAATCAAACGCCCGCCCGGTTTTAAAATCTTCTCTGCGGCGCAAAGCCCCTCATAAAGCTCCCCAAGCTCATCATTAATGAAAATACGGAGTGCTTGAAAAACGCGCGTCGCAGGATGGGTTTTACCAGACCGCCCAATTGTGGCCTCTATAACGCCCGCTAGCTCTTCGGTTGTGACCAAGTCGCCCTGCTCACGCGCCCGTAAAATTGCGCTAGCGATACGGCCCGCTTGGCGCTCCTCGCCATACATTTTAAAAATAATCGCAAGCTCACCATGACCAAGTTGATTGACCGCCATAGCCGCAGTCGGGCCGCCGCCGCCCATTCGCATATCAAGCGGACCAGAGCGCATAAAACTAAAGCCGCGTTCCGCCTGATCCAGCTGCATGGAAGACACACCTATATCAAGAATAACGGCATCAACTTTAGGCAAATCCACGCTATCCATTTTCGAAAATGGCGTCTCAATCAACCGCAACCGATTATCATAACTGGCCGTCAATTCTCGCGCGCGCGGCTGAACCGTCGGGTCACGGTCAAGACCAATAACTTTGCAATCAGCCGCTTTTAGAAAGGCTTCGCTGTAGCCGCCATAACCAAATGTGCCGTCAACATAGAGCTCGCGCGGCTTTGGCTGCAGCGCCGCTAAAACTTCGGGCAGCATAACAGGATAATGTGGACGCGCCGCCATTATGATTTCACCTGCGGCAGAACAGGCCTTAACAGATGTCTGTTTTCCGAGGCCCGCTTTCGCATCTCTATGACGCGAATTTCATGTGCTTCAGGCGGCCAAATCTCAAAACGATCGCCAAGCCCGACAAATGTGACGCGGCCGTTAAAGCCAAACATATCGGCGAGTTCGTGCGGGAGCGAAACGCGCCCACCGCTATCAAATGGCAAGCGTCGGCTTTCTCCAAAAATTGCCTGCTCCATAGCTTCACGGTTGGGGTCAAAATAATCAAGCGCATTAATACTGGCGCGGTAGGCTTCGAAAAGCTGCTCTCCGCCGCCTTCAAGGCACTCCCCGCTAAAACTGGGCCGCACGATAATACCGTCAAAGGCGCCTTCTTTACCCACAGACTGCGCCGTGATAACCGCGCGAAAATCCGCAGGCACGGAAACACGGCCTTTGGCATCACGATTATTGGTCGTTGTCGATAAAAACACGTAGTTCCCCTTTGCCTCCCCCAGAGACAAATATGGGATAGCATGGGAATTTATGGGACACAACGCCTATCAGAGCCAATTAACACAAAAATAAGTATAAAGTTTGGGATTAACCGCCTATTTATACCTTAAAATAGGAATAAAAAGTGAACAAATGATTGCTTAATATGGGATGGGATGGGACGGACGCAATCTGCAAACACTATCGGCCCATAAATAACCCTAGTTAAGCTCGAAGAAGATAACGCCCTCTCCTGATCCGAAACGATTGTTTATCACCTTGTCCGAGACCAA
>CAZFWZ010000175.1:0-2549 GCA_964522765.1 uncultured Caulobacterales bacterium
GTCCAGCCCGGAACGAGGCGAGGGACGTTAGAACAAATGATAGGCTCACGGAAAACAACGCCGCCAAGAATGTTACGGATCGTGCCATTGGGCGACTTCCACATTTTCTTGAGCGAAAATTCCTCAACGCGCTGCTCATCAGGGGTGATTGTGGCGCATTTAATACCGACATTGTGCTTTTTGATGGCGTTGGCCGCGTCAATCGTGATTTGATCATCCGTTGCGTCACGGCTCTGGATAGATAAATCATAGTCCAGTAAGTCAATATCAAGATAGGGATGGATAAGACGTTCTTTGATCATATCCCAGATGATGCGTGTCATCTCATCGCCATTCATATCGACAACGGGATTATTTACCTTGATTTTAGCCATAATTACCTCTGTAACGCGGGTATTGAAAGTTGCTGCAGCCTTAACACTATGGCCGCGCTATTTAAAGGGACATTGTGAGCTAATGGGCGGAGATATTAAAGACCAGCTTGGCCGTGTGGTGAAACAAGACGCAGTTGAAGGGATGCCGGCTGTGATTTTGGTTAATCCGCAACTCGGCCAGAACATCGGCGCGTCATGCCGCGCGATGCTGAACTTTGGCCTGACAGAGCTGCGTCTTGTGAAGCCGCGCGATGGGTGGCCCAATCCGGATGCCGACGCAATGGCCGCGGGAGCCGTGAGCCTGATTGAGAATGCGAAAGTTTTCGAGACTACAGCGGAGGCCGTGGCCGATTTGAAGTTTGTGCTCGCCGCGACAGCGCGCAGACGCGAGCTTGAAGTTCCCGTGATTGGAACAGCAGAGGTCGGCGCGCAGCTCCATGCCTTTGAGGCTGAAGGTGTTCCGACGGGAATTATGTTTGGCCCTGAAAAAGCAGGGCTCACAAATGAAGATGTTGTGCTCGCCGACGCGATTTTAACCTACCCCATCAACCCCGCGTTTCAATCGCTTAATCTCGCGCAGGCTGTCAATATATTTGCCTATATTTGGAAGTCTGCGGAAGGCGCTGCTCCGCCAGAGTATTTCCAAAAAGAGATTAGTGAGGCTGCTTCTCGTGAAGACCTAGTGCGTATGTTTGAGCATTTGGAAGCTGAGCTTGAGGCTTCAGGCTATTTTTTTCCAGAAGCCAAGTCGGGGTTGATGAAACAAAATATTCGCACGCCATTTGTGCGAGCGAAAATGACAGAACAAGAAGTGCGCACGATGCGCGGCATTATTAAAGCGCTAGCTATAGGGCGCGGTAAGGCCCGCGTGGTTAAGGGTAAGACATCATGAAGAAATACATAGGTTATCTAGGCTATATTTTGGCGATTGTCGCAGGCGCGCGCGGCGTAACGGGACTGGTCATTGTCTTTATTGCGCTCGGAATGACGTTGTTTTTTGGAAGCAATCGCCGTAAGGTGGATTTGGGCCGCCCGTCGGCAGGAAAACAAAATCCGTTTCTAGATGGTATATATTTCTTCTTTATCCAATTGCTTATCGTTTTCGTCGCTTATTTGATTGGTATTTTTGCGGCGTCTAGCGCGGGTGAAATGTTTGGTATGTTCCTGTCGGGTCAACGCGCCGAGCCAGCAGGCTAAACCTTAATTTTAGAGGTGCGTTGCCGCATTACGTCCCATGAAAATAGCGCCACAGCGGTCCAAATACACGCAAAACAAATCATATGAGCAGGTGTTAGAACCTCGCCAAAGTAAAGCGCACAGCCAAATTGAAGCGTAGGCGTAATGAACTGTAATATACCCATTGTCGCGAGCTGAAGCTTGCGCGCGGCCAATGTAAAGCAGAGTAGGGGAAATACGGTTAAAGGTCCTGCCAGTACCAGTAAGGCCGTAAGGGAGTTATCGCCCGTCCCAAAGACAATCGTGCTGTTCTTTGCCAATACAATTAAATAAAGTGTAGCTGGGGGGAGTAATATGAGCGTTTCAATCAATAATCCCGGGATCGTACCGATATCCACACGTTTCCTTAGCACGCCGTAAATAGAAAAGCTTAAGGCCAGGATAAGCGAAATCCACGGAAAAACGCCGCCATAGACGGCTAGCACTGTCACGCCGCAAGCCGCTAAAAACACAGCGAGACCCTTAAGCTGGGACAAGGTCTCATCGAAGAATATCATGCCTGCCGCAATGAGCACGAGAGGGTTGATATAATATCCGAGGCTAGCTTGAAAAATTTCGTCAATTTGTATCGCCCAAATATAGACGCCCCAATTAATGGCGACTGCGAACGCGGAGAGACACAGCCATAATAAAATGCGTTTATCTCGTAGCCCACGCAGGAGGTCTGGCCATTGACGGCGCAAGGCTATCAATAGAAATCCAAGCGGTACGGACCAAACTATGCGGTGAGCGAGAATTTCGACTGCGCCCGCGGCGTCTGTCGCTTTGAAATAGAAAGGGAAAAACCCCCAGATAGTATAGGCGGCTATACCCGCAAGCAGGCCAATGTTTGGGCCTTTAACGGTTGTGGGTGGCGCTGGGCTCTGCGGTGTTTCGCTCATACACTCGACTGTCATGAAAATTGAGGTTTGACCATCCAAAATTTACTGCAAAAGGCTT
>CAZFWZ010000176.1:0-2497 GCA_964522765.1 uncultured Caulobacterales bacterium
GCTGATAACGGCTCTGGTTCTTTGACCGCTTTGCCGATTATTGAAACTCAAGGTAACGACGTGTCGGCCTTTATTCCGACAAATGTGATTTCGATTACAGATGGCCAGATTTTCCTAGAGACAGATTTGTTCTTCCAAGGTATTCGTCCGGCGCTAAATGTCGGCCTGTCCGTGTCTCGTGTGGGCTCATCGGCTCAGATTAAAGCGATGAAACAGGTTGCGGGTCCAATTAAAGGTGAGCTTGCTCAATACCGCGAAATGGCGGCCTTTGCGCAATTTGGATCTGACCTCGATGCTTCAACACAGGCTCTTTTGGCGCGTGGCGAGCGCCTCACAGAGCTTCTAAAGCAGCCGCAATTCTCGCCTCTCCAAGTGCAAGAGCAGGTTTGCGTGATTTATGCAGGTACACGCGGTTATCTTGACGGCGTGCCAGTGAAATCAGTGCAAAAATATGAGAAAGAGCTTCTGGCTCACCTCAATGCCGACCAAGGCGCGCTTTTGAATGATATTGCGACAGGCAAAAAGCTAACGGATGAACTTGAGACGACGCTCAAGTCTGTTCTTGACGCCTTCACAGCGAACTTCGCGGCTTAATCTGACCCTTTAAAGGAGCCAGTAATGGCCAGCTTAAAAGAACTGCAGAACCGGATCAAAAGCGTGAAAAACACGCAGAAGATCACCAAGGCTATGCAAATGGTAGCGGCAGCAAAGCTGCGCAAAGCACAAGAAGCGGCTGAAAAGGCGCGCCCTTACGGCGAGCGTATGGGCGCGATTGTGACGAACCTCGCTGGCGGCATGGCTGACGGCGGCGACGGACCAGAACTTTTAATCGGCAATGGTAAGTCTGACACTATATTACTTATCATTGCGACCGCAGACCGCGGACTTTGCGGCGGCTTTAATACCAATATTGTCCGCAAAGCGCGCGAGGAAATTGTCGCGCTGGAACGCGAAGGTAAGACTGTCAAAATCTATATGATTGGCAAGAAGGGCTATGATCAGCTGAACCGTCTCTACGGCGATAAGTTTGTGAAATATGTCTCGCTCAAGGAAGAGCGCACGTTACATGCGGGCATTGCGCAGAAAATCGGCGAAGAGATTACAGATATGTTCACTGCGGGTGATTTTGACATCGCCAAGCTTATCTATTCCGAATTTGAAAACGTTCTTATCCAGAACCCCACTGTGAACACGCTCATTCCTGCCATGGCGAGCCTCGAAGGTTCTGATGCCGCAAAGGACGAAGCTGCTCAAAAATCTGAGACTGCGGTGCCTGACCTTAAAGGCGCGATTTACACGTATGAGCCCGATGAAGCCGGGATTTTGCAAGTGCTCTTGCCGCGTAATATCAATACACAAATCTTTACGGCCTTGCTTGAGAACCAAGCGGGCGAAATGGGATCTAAAATGACAGCGATGGATAATGCGACGCGTAATGCGGGCGACATGATTGATAAGCTGACACTGACATTTAACCGAACACGTCAGGCACGGATTACATCCGAACTGATTGAAATTATCTCCGGCGCGGAAGCGCTTTAAGCAAGCTAGAGGAAGACACTCATGGCCAAAGCAGCAGTAAAAAAGAAGGCTCCCGCTAAAAAGCGCGCGCCAGCGAAGAAAAAAGGCGTTGCCTCAAAAGCAACAGGCCGTATCAGCCAAGTTATTGGCGCGGTTGTTGACGTGGAATTCACAGGCAACTTGCCTTCCATCCTCAACGCGCTTGAGACGGACAACAATGGCAACCGCCTTGTTCTGGAAGTGGCGCAGCATCTTGGCCAGAACACAGTTCGCACGATTGCGATGGACGCGACGGAAGGTCTTGTTCGCGGACAAGCGGTAACAGACATTGGTACGCCAATCACTGTACCTGTGGGTCCAGAAACACTTGGCCGCATCATGAACGTTATCGGTGAGCCGATTGACGAGCGCGGCCCGATTAAAACAAAAGCCATGGCGTCCATTCACAAAGAAGCGCCAGCTCTTGTCGATCAAGCCACAGATACCGAAGTTCTAGCCACAGGTATCAAAGTTATCGACCTACTTTGTCCTTACTCTAAAGGCGGTAAAATTGGCCTCTTCGGCGGTGCGGGCGTGGGTAAGACCGTTCTCATTATGGAACTTATCAATAATATCGCGAAGCTATTTGGCGGCTACTCTGTGTTTGCAGGTGTGGGCGAGCGTACACGTGAAGGGAATGACCTTTACCACGAAATGATCGAATCTAACGTGATCGACCTTGAAGGCGAGTCCCGCGCGACGCTTGTTTACGGACAAATGAATGAGCCTCCAGGTGCGCGGGCCCGCGTTGCTTTGACAGGTCTTTCGCAAGCGGAGTATTTCCGCGATGAAGAAGGAAAAGACGTTCTGTTCTTCGTGGATAACATCTTCCGCTTTACGCAAGCGGGTTCAGAAGTGTCAGCCCTTCTTGGCCGTATTCCTTCTGCTGTGGGTTATCAGCCAACACTGGCCACTGAAATGGGCCAGATGCAAGAGC
>CAZFWZ010000177.1:0-2387 GCA_964522765.1 uncultured Caulobacterales bacterium
GCGGCACAACTTGTCGATAAACTTAAAAACGAAGCGGGAGTGATCTAATGGCTATCCTCGTAATTGCAGAACACGATAATAAAAACCTCAAAGACGCAACGCATAAAACTGTCACTGCGGCGAAAGCTATGGGCGGTGATGTGGACGTGCTTATCGCAGGCAAAGGCGTCAAAGACGTCATGGCTCAAGCTGCCAAAATTGACGGCGTACGCGCTGTGCTAGGTGTCGACCACGCCACACTCACGCGCCAACTCGCCGAAGCGATGGAAGCTGTCGTTGTACCGCTCATGAGTGATTACGACGCAGTGCTTGCGCCCGATACAACAACGCATAAAAACTATATGCCGCGCGTGGCAGCTAAGCTTGACGTTCAGCAGATTAGTTCTATCACGGGCGTAGAGTCTGCCGATACATTTGTGCGCCCCATCTATGCGGGCAATGCTATGGCGACTGTTCAATCATCAGACAGCAAGAAAGTTGTCACTGTTCGCACCACAGCTTTTGAGGCGGCCGGCGAAGGCGGAAGCGCCTCCGACAAAATGCTTGGCGACCCGTCTGGCGCGTTTAAATCAGAATATGTTGGCGAAGAGCTCTCTAAATCTGATCGTCCTGAACTGACAGCCGCCAAGGTCGTTATCTCTGGCGGACGCGGCATGGGCAGCGGCGAAAACTTCAAACTCATTGAAGGCATTGCAGATAAACTTGGCGCGGCGATGGGCGCGTCTCGCGCGGCCGTTGATGCGGGCTTTGTGCCAAATGATTGGCAAGTTGGCCAAACAGGTAAAGCCGTTGCGCCAGAGCTTTACATCGCCGTCGGCATCTCCGGCGCTATCCAGCATTTGGCCGGTATGAAAGACAGTAAAGTCATCGCCGCTATCAATAAAGACGAAGAAGCGCCTATCTTCTCCGTCGCGGATTACGGATTAGTTGCTGATCTATTCAAAGCTCTGCCTGAGTTTGAAGCTGAGCTTGATAAGGTACTGTAAGGCGAGCTTGAGATAAGAGTTAAAAACCCTCCTTCGCGGAGGGTTTTTTATTGGCTATTCACCTATCGCCTCGCCGCTCATTTCATTCCAATAGGCATGAGCCTGTGCGTAGATATGAGACGCAGAATCTTTTGTGGTCTCTGGATTATGACTGTTGAATCTGCCTTCAACCATAATGTTTTCCGCCACAAGAAAGCTCACGCGGCACAGCCGCCCCAAAGGCTTGTTTTTGGATTTAGCCGCCAATCGGTCTGCGTTTAGCTGATCGCGAATCTTTGAGCACTGTACATGCACAGGCGCGCCGTTAATGTCCGTCCCGATAGATTGAATATCTGCTGCCGCCCAGCTCTGGCGGTCAAGCGCAAGCGCGGCCTCACTTGGCGCTCGATAGCCATCATAATCAAGCTTATATAAAAGCTCATTTTTACACCAAACACTGGCTGATAGCTCGGGGCGCCGCGCACACCACTGCCTAAGTTTTTCGGGGGCGATGCAATCCCTTTTATTAAGAGTATACTCTTTGCAATTCTGTGCATTTGGAAACACGGTTATGCCCCAAAGATGCGGGGCCTTCTCGCTGCGCTCACGCGCATGTTTTAAACGATAATCCAGATCATAGTCTTTCGCCTCGCAGCCCGCATGAAAGGCGCCCGCGCTCGCATCAAAATGACACCGATAGGACAGCTCAATCTGCGCAGAGATTGCAATGCTGAGATTGTGAGACTCCAATGTCTCTTCAACCGTTAAGCTTTGATAAGCGGATTGTTTAGCAATGGCGCTTCTTTGCTTTTGGAAGGACGAATGTGCCAACCACATCAGCAGCGCCGCGTAACCGGCCAAGGGTAACCACATCATCAATCGTGAGCGGCGCTTAAAACCCCTTAAGGCGTAGACCTTAGCTTTAGCGCCCAGCCCAATTCCGCTTCCAATGAAAAACACAGGGTAAACAAAGACAAAGATTAACCCTACAGCCGCAAATGCTGAACCTGGTCCTCGAACGGCCCAAAATATGAATGCTAACATTACGAGCGAGGCAATAAAAATCCCTAACCCTATTTTCGTAGCCCACGTCTCAATCGATTTCACGCGCCAATAGGCCAGAGCAAATGGCAGGTAGAACAGGACTATCGTATAGATTAGCATGGGTTAACCCATCGTGCCTAAATTAAATTTTAACCCCCGCGCCATTCTCCTACGTTCCCTCACCCTGCTCCTTGGCGATCTCTTACTCTCCTTCACCAGCGGGCCGCCGACGGGGCAGTCAGTAAAGCCTAGCTAGAGGCCGCATATCTTCACAAAAAGGCTCTCCCAAAGGAGAGCCTTACAATTTCGACTTAACCGCGCCTTAAGACGCAGGTCTAACCTGTCTTAAAATGCGAATGTTTTTCGCTGGTTCCGGTT
>CAZFWZ010000178.1:0-2320 GCA_964522765.1 uncultured Caulobacterales bacterium
CGACATGTCATTTAGTGATCCATTGGGCGATATGCTCACACGTATCCGTAACTCTCAAATGCGCTCGCGTTCAACTTGCTTGACGCCAGCCTCTAATCTGCGTGGCCGCGTTCTTGACGTGCTTGCCGATGAGGGTTTCATCAAAGGTTATGCTGAAACTGAAGTTGACGGTTTCCGTGCTTTTGAAATTCAGCTTAAATATTTCGAAGGCCAAGGCGTTATCCGCAACATTAAGCGCGTATCAAAGCCTGGTCGCCGCGTTTATTCTTCTAGCAAGAATATTCCAGCTGTTCAAAACGGTCTCGGTATTGCCGTTCTGTCTACGCCAAAAGGTGTTATGACGGACCATGCTGCCCGTGAAGCGAATGTCGGAGGAGAAATCCTCTGCCACGTCAGCTAGAGGGTAGGGAGAAAATCTATGTCTCGTATTGGTAAAAATCCTGTTCCTGTTCCGTCAGCTGTCACGCTAACGCAAACGGGTCAGCTTGTTTCTGTCAAAGGTCCAAAGGGTGATCTTTCGTTCACACTTCCAGAATCTGTGACCGGTAAGCTTGAAGATGGCTCATTTGTAGTCTCGCCTGTTGAAGGCGCGGACAAGGCAAAAGCGATGTGGGGAATGGCCCGCACGATGGTGCTCAATATGGTTGTCGGCGTCACGGATGGTTTCAAGAAAGATCTCGAGCTTCGAGGTGTTGGTTATCGTGCGGCTATGAAGGGCAATACGCTTAATCTGCAGCTTGGTTATTCACACGAAATCAACTATGACGCGCCCGAAGGCATTAAAATTACAGTTGCGAAGCCGACTGAGATTTCAATTGCAGGCTCTAACAAGCAAGTCGTGGGTCAAGTGGCCGCTGAAATTCGTCAGTTCCGTAAACCAGAGCCTTATAAAGGCAAGGGCGTACGTTATGTCGGCGAATATGTCCGCATCAAAGAAGGTAAGAAGAAGTAGTCATGAAATCTGCACGCAAATTAATGCAGCGCCGGGCTCAACGTGTTCGTCGCCGCCTCAAGAAAAATTCAAATGGTCGTCCGCGCCTATCTGTTTTTCGCAGCTCTAAAAACATCTCTGTTCAAATCATTGATGATGCAACGGGTACAACAGTTGCCTCTGCGAGTACGCTCGAAGACAAAAAGGCCAAAGGCTCTGATGTTGCTGCTGCTGAACGCATCGGTAAACTCATCGCTGAGCGCGCGAAAAAAGCTAAAGTCGAAGACGTCGTCTTTGACCGCGGCCCTTACCTTTATCATGGTCGTGTTAAGGCCTTAGCAGATGCGGCTCGTGAAGCCGGTCTGAAATTCTAGGAGTATCGAATGGCACGCCGTGATGATAACCGCCGCGATAAGCGGGAAGAAGAGAAAAATGAATTTGTAGACCGTCTGGTCCACATCAACCGCGTTGCGAAAACTGTTAAAGGTGGTCGCCGTATGGCTTTCGCCGCGCTCGTTATCGTTGGCGACGAAAATGGCCGTGTTGGTTTTGGTAAGGGTAAAGCCCGTGAAGTGCCTGAAGCTATTCGTAAAGCCACTGAAGAAGCTAAAGGATCTATGATCCGCGTACCGCTTCGCGAAGGCCGCACATTGCATAATGATATGCGTGGTCGTCACGGTGCTGGCAAAATCGTATTGCGTTCAGCCCCTCCGGGTACAGGCGTGATTGCGGGTGGTCCGATGCGTGCGGTTCTCGAATGCCTTGGCGTTCAGGATGTTGTGGGTAAGTCCATCGGCACATCGAACCCATATAACATGGTGCGCGCGACATTTGACGCTCTTAAAATGGCTGAAAGCCCGCGCCAAATAGCGCAAAAGCGTGGTAAGAAAATCGGCGAGATTGTTGATCGCCGTAATGATGGTGCAAGCTCACCTGAAGCGATTGAAGCGTAAAGCGAGACTGGTATGGCAGCTAAGAAAAAAACAATTAAGGTGCGTCAGATTGGAAGCCCAATCCGCCGTAACGATAAGCAGCGCAAGACTCTAATCGGTCTTGGCCTCAATAAAATGGGCCGTGTGCGCGAGCTTGAAGACACACCGTCAGTACGCGGCATGGTCAACAAGATTGCTCACATGGTTGAGATTGTAGAAGAGTAGATAAATTGGCCGCGCCAGCTTAAACGGCGCGCCTTGTCTATTGGCCAAATCGATTGGCTATTGGAGAGTAAAATGCGTTTAAACGAACTCAGTGATAATCCAGGCGCTACTAAAGCCCGCATTCGTGTGGGCCGTGGTATCGGCTCTGGCAAAGGTAAAACTGGCGGCCGTGGTGTTAAAGGTCAAAAGTCACGTTCAGGTGTGGCCATTAAAGGCTTTGAAGGCGGTCAAA
>CAZFWZ010000179.1:0-2242 GCA_964522765.1 uncultured Caulobacterales bacterium
GACAGATCACGCACACGCCGCAAAAGCCGCCCTGCCACACGCGGCGTGCCGCGTGAGCGGCGCGCAATCTCGCGCGCGCCGTCATCACTCATCGGCAGGCCAAGCTTTCCCGCCGCCCGCATGACAATTCCTGTCAATTCTTCGGTGTCGTAAAATTCCAGCCGCACAGGAATTCCGAAACGGTCGCGCAGAGGCGTCGCGAGAAGCCCCGCCCGCGTCGTCGCGCCGATTAATGTAAACGGCGCAAGATCAATCTTGATTGAGCGCGCCGCAGGCCCCTCCCCGATAATCAGGTCGAGCTCAAAATCTTCCATTGCAGGATAAAGCACTTCTTCGACTACAGGATTAAGGCGGTGGATTTCGTCGATAAATAACACATCGCGCGGCTCTAGGTTCGTCAAAAGCGCCGCAAGATCACCTGCTTTGGAAATGACAGGGCCAGAGGTCGAACGGAAATTCACGCCGAGCTCTCGCGCTACAATCTGAGACAATGTTGTTTTTCCCAAACCCGGCGGGCCAGAGAGCAGCAAATGATCCAGCGGCTCTTCGCGCCGCCGCGCAGCCTCAACATAGACTTTCAGATTTTTAATCGCGGCCTTCTGCCCCGTGAAATCGGCAAACTTTAGCGGGCGCAATGCGCGGTCTCGTCCGTCCCCGACTTGGCCCTCGCCCGATATGATCCGGTCTTCTTCCATCAGGCAGAAAGTTCTTTCAGCGCGGCTTTAATCAAGTCATCAAGCGGCGGGTCCTCAGTGAATGTATTATAAGCCGACGCCACAGCGCGCAGGGCGTCCGATTGCGGGATGCCCAAATTCTGTAAGGCGGAGATGGCATCGTTTCGCAGCATCATATCGGACAGCCCTTCGGCGCGTGCAGCTTCGGGCGCAGCGCCATCCGTCGGCGCGGTAAAGGCACTCGCAAACAAGCGGCCGACAGGCGCAGGCTTACCCGAAAGCTCTATCGCAATACGGGCCGCTGATTTTGGGCCAATGCCTTTGGCGCGGGCAAAAGCTGATTTATCCTCAAGGCTCGCGGCCGATAAAATCTGTCCGGGCGTCATAATATCAAGTATCGCCAGCGCGGCTTTCGGCCCAACGCCTTGCACCGATTGCAGGCGTACAAACCACGCGCGTTCTTCCTCGGAAGCGAAACCAAACAGCGTAATCGCCTGCTCGCGGACATGGGTTTCAACATGCAAAGTCGCGGCCTCACCCTCGCGCATGCCGCCAAGTGTACGCGACCCACAAGACAAGAGGTAGCCAACGCCGTTCACGTCAACAATGGCTTCGCCATTGCCTGATAAAAGACATGTCCCTGACAGCATCCCGATCATGATTTATGTCCGAATCTTTTCATGGCCTATCCGTAGCACATTCAGGCGGCTAACCCACGCGCCGATATAAAGCGCCAGCCGCATTGACGCGGTGCCCATGGCATATAGCAATGGCGAGAGCATCTGCCGCATCGCCCGCCTTTACGCCGCACCCCGGCAAAAGCACATTCATCATATGAGCGACTTGGGCTTTATCGGCCCCACCCGTCCCAACAACGGATTTCTTAACTGAGCGCGGGGAGTATTCGCCAATACCAAGCCCCGCAGTGCTCGCCGCAAGCAAGCACGCCGCGCGCGCATGACCAAGCTTGAGCGCGCTCATCGGATTGTTTTTCATAAAGGCTTCCTCGACCCCTGCCTCATGTGGTTTGTGCAAAGCAATAATTTCGCAGAGACTTTCAAACAGGTTCTTTAAGCGATCTGGAAGTTCAGCCTTAGGGCTTGGACGAATAACGCCATGCGCAACATGGCGCAGTTTAGTACCCTCAAGATCAATCACGCCCCAGCCGCAGGCAACAAGCGAAGGGTCTATCCCGATGATTCTAACGCTATGCATAAATAAACAGTAATGGAACATTACCAGAACGCCAAGCAAAAAGAAGTTAATGGCGATTAACCATAATTCGGCAAATTGCCTTATTTTAGCCGCTAAAATTTCTTGGATTCAGCACAGCTTCGGCATCACCCTGCCCTTTTCTCTGCGCATAAAGAATGCTCAACACGAAAGGGCTTACATCATGAAAACTATTTTAAAAACAGCGGCTATAGCCGCAATCCTCACAGGCTTTGCAAATAGCGCGCAGGCTATGGACTTCACATCACTCACTGAAACCGGCAGCGTTCAAATGTTGCATACACCTTATCTCGCGCCCTCCTTTGGCGGCGGAATGATGCCTGCAAGCCTTACAG
>CAZFWZ010000180.1:0-2227 GCA_964522765.1 uncultured Caulobacterales bacterium
GAGGCGGCGCCGTCGCCATGGGATGTGGCGGCTGTCGAGCTAATGGACGCACAAGAGCGGGCGGAGCGGGCACGTCGATGGTGGCAACCCGTGGCCAGCTACATAGCGGATATACCGCAGACGACCGATTGGGCCGTCGCAGCTTTTGCTGTAGGAATTGGAGTTTATTTTATCCTACCGTTTGAACCGCGATTGCTTGTCGTCGCTTTGCTTGCGGTTTTTGCAGCTCTTTTATGGATAGTTCTTGAACGGCGGCAGTTGATAACACTTCCTATTCTGCTTTGCATTTTTGCTATTTTTGGATTGGGCCGCGCGGCATGGCATAGTGATACGGCGTTCACGCCATTTCTGGATGAAGGCTTTTATACCGTAACGGGATGGATTGAAGCAGAAGAACGCTCTGGCAATGGCATTCGGTGGCGATTGCGCGTGCAGGATATTGAAGGCCGCAATTTACCTGACGACGTCCAGAAAGTCCGTATAAAGATCAACAAAGGGGAGGGCAAGGTCGGGGAGGGTGTTCGTCTCCAAGCCATATTGAGCGCGCCGCCTGGTCCTGTTGTCCCCGGCGGATATGACCCTGCACGCGCCGCCTATTTCAATGGCCTGAGTGCTTATGGTTTTTCTACATCCGTAGCTATGCCCATTGAAGTTGAAAGTAGAGATGCGGCTGAGGGTTTTGCGCGTGGGGTCGCCCGGTTTCGTTACGGCGTTGCAAATCGTATACGCGCGCAAGCCCCAGACGCCACATCAGGGCTTCAAGTCGCGCTGCTGACGGGGATACGCAGCTATATTCCTGACGAGCAGACTGAGGCTTTGCGGGCAGCAGGACTTGCGCATGTGCTCGCGATCTCAGGACTGCATATGGGGCTGTTGGCGGGCGGGGCATACGGGCTTGCGAGTCTTTTTCTCGCAATGATTGGTCCCTTGGCGCGCAGATATGATATGCGAAAGCCCGCCGCGATAATCGGGGCGCTTGCAGCGACGGGCTATCTTATTTTGTCTGGTGGCTCCGTAGCAACGCAGCGCGCGTACATAATGGTGCTAATCGTCTTCTTAGCTGTACTGCTAGACAGGCGTGCCTTTTCTATTCGTTCAGTGTCTATTGCCGCGTTCATCACGCTCATGTTTCATCCCGAAGCCCTCATTTCTGCGGGCTTCCAGATGTCTTTTGCGGCGGTGACTGCGCTCGTGATTGTTTACCGAAATTGGCAAGGGCCAGTATCGGATCAGCGTACATTAGGTAACCGCATGGCAGCGGGAGTGGCAACTCTGTCTATTACGAGCTTTGTCGCGGGTGCGGCAACGGCCGCCTATGCCGTGATGCATTTTAATCGCATGGCGAAATATGGCTTTATCGGCAATCTTCTTGCTATGCCGATATTCACCTTTGCAGTGATGCCTGCAGCGCTCTTGACGCTTATCGCTATGCCCTTTGGAGTGGAATGGGCACCGTTACAGTTGATGGGCTGGTCACTGTCTGCTTTGCTTTGGATAGCAGACTGGGTGGCGGGCTGGCCGAATGCTATGGCGCATATCAAATCACCGCCCTATTGGGTGATAGGCCTTTATAGCCTTGGGTTCTTATGGCTGTGCCTTGGGGGAAAATGGCTCAAAGGAGTGGCCTTCGCTATTTTCGCGGTGTGCATGGGCGCTTGGTATTTATCGCCCGTGCCAGATATGCGGATTTCAGATGATGGCCGTATTGCGATTTGGAACAGCGAAGCGCGCGAGACGCTTTATGTAGGCTCAAGCCGCGCGGACCGTTATGGGCGCGAGCAATTCGTGCAGCGAGCAGGGGCAGCAGAGGTGAGCACGGAAAGCTATGAAGATACGTTAGGGTTGTGTGATGCGCTCGCTTGCCGCTTAAATATCAAAGGACAAACCGTTTCAATCGTCAGCCACCCGTCCGAAGTGCCAGAGGAGTGCCGTAACTCACATCTTGTTGTGCTCACCAATAGAGACGCTGGCCCAGTGGCGCGGCGTCAATGCGGGGCTGTTCTGATAGGCGAGCGAGCTTTAAAGCGCGGCGGCGCGCATGATATTTATCTTAAGGAAGGTGAGGTTAGAGCCGAAACAGCTCTAACAGACAGGCGCACGGTTAGGCCTTGGGGAGTTTGGACTTACCGCCGCGATTAGGCTTAGTGATATTTACGCACGAGGCCGACAAGGATGCCTTGCACTTCAACGCGGTCAGGGCCGAATGTGCGGGTCGGGAAGTCAGGGT
>CAZFWZ010000181.1:0-2060 GCA_964522765.1 uncultured Caulobacterales bacterium
GCGCGTACATGGCCTGCATCTAGCGCGTCTTTTAGAGCTTCCTCATCGACAAGACCGCCGCGCGCACAGTTGACAATGATAATGCCTTTTTTTGTCATGCCAAGATGCTTGCGAGAGACGATATTTTTTGTACCGTCTACAAGAGGTGTATGAAGTGTGATGGCGTCAGCGCGTTTGAACAAATCTTCAAGCTCTACTTTTTCAACGCCGAGTTTTAGCGCCCGCTCTTCTGTGAGATAGGGGTCATAAGCGATAACTTTCATTTTCAGACCTAGTGCTCGTTCTGCGACTAATGTTCCGATATTGCCGCAGCCAATGAGACCGAGCGTTTTGTTAAATAGCTCCATGCCTTTATAATCTGACTTCGGCCATTCGCCGTTTTGGGTGCGAGCTGACGCGGATGGAATCTGGCGGGCCGCAGAGAAGAGCATCGCAATGGCATGTTCTGCCGTTGTGATGGCGTTCCCGAAAGGCGTGTTCATGACAACAACGCCGTGGCTGGTCGCGGCTTTGATATCGATATTATCGACACCGATACCAGCGCGTCCAATGACTTTTAGGTTTTTGGCAGCGGCAATGATTTCTCCGTCTGGGCGAGTTGAACTACGAACAGCGAGGCCGTCATATTCAGGAATAATTTTTATGAGCTCGTCCTTAGACAGGCCCGTGATGACGTCGACATCGACGCCGCGGCTTTTAAAAACTTCTGTGGCCGCCACAGACATCTTGTCGGCAATAAGTACTTTTGGCATGGAAAACTCCAATTATAATTCAGTGAGTTAGCGGTGCATATTCGCGCAGGCTATTTAATTCATTTTGGGTTAAAGGCGTTCGGCGGCTGTGACTTCAAAGGCCCAGTCAAGCCATGGTGTCAATGCTTCAAGGTCTGATTTTTCAATCAAGCCTGAGGCCCAAACGCGGAAACCAGCAGGGGCCGTTTTGTACGACCCGAAGTCTAGCGCGACGTTCTCGTCGCCTAGTAATTTCACAATTGCTTTGGCGAACGCTTGCTGCTCATCCTTTGGTAGAGCTGTGACGCGGGGCTCGGCAATGCGCATGCAAACACCTGTATTAGACCACTCGTCGCGGTTCACAGCGAGGTTCTCAATCCAGTCTGTACGGTCAATCCAGTCATAGAGGACTTGTGCATTGGCATCGGCGCGGCCGTGCATGAATGACAAACCGCCATTTGATTTAACCCATTTCAAAGCGTCGAGATGGTCTTCAGCGCAAAGCAGCGATGGCGTGTTAATAGTGGCGCCTTGGAACAACGCTTCGTTTAGCTTGCCCTTGCTTGTCATGCGGAAAATTTTCGGCATCGGCCACGGCGGGCTGTAGGTCTCAAGACGCTCCACGGCACGTGGGGAGAGAATAAGCATGCCATGAGCGGCTTCGCCGCCCATATTTTTCTGCCAGCTATAAGTAACAACATCGAGTTTGGGCCAATTAAGTTGCTGAGCAAACACAGCAGACGTCGCATCGCAAATGGTCAGGCCTTCACGGTCGGCGGGAATGAAATCAGCGTTAGGGACACGTACACCGGCGGTGGTGCCATTCCATGTGAATACGATATCGCGGTCGCCTGTATAATCGTTTAGCGGCGGTAGGTGGCCATAATCAGCCTTTAGGATACGTAAATCATCAAGGGGCAATGATTGAGCATCTGTAATCCATGCATTACCGAAGTTCTCCCAGGCCGCAACGTCAACACCCCGCGGTCCAAGCAATGACCACATCGCCATTTCAACAGCGCCTGTATCAGACGCAGGCACAATTGCGATACGGTAATCAGCGGGAACTTCGAGGACTTCGCGGGTGAGATCAATCACTTCTTTTAATTTGGATTTGCCCAATGCGGAACGGTGTGAGCGACCAAGGGCGGCGTCACTTAGAGCGTCAAGGCTCCATCCGGGGCGTTTTTTGGTGGGTCCCGCAGAAAAACGCGGGTCGACAGGCTTTGCAGCCGGTTTTGTGGCGATTGCCATATCTATGCTCCATTACTTGCGTTTTTGTACAAGCTATAAAGTGCGCTCCAGTGGGGGAGCGTGGCCCACGCGCGC
>CAZFWZ010000182.1:0-2056 GCA_964522765.1 uncultured Caulobacterales bacterium
CTTTATGCCCCGTCAGAGCTTCCTTGAAAATTTTGAGCGCAGAATACCGCATAACCTCAGCTTATACATATTCTATAGGCTCACAAACAAAGATACGGCAGATTAGGCTTTTTAAGGGTCTTCAATAAGAAGTCTGAATACTCTTATTAGAGGCTCTCCGCCTGATGAGCCTGTAGACCATACGCCAAAAAATACTCAGAATTTATTCTTCAAAACCTATTCTTGATGTGTCTAAATACTAGCTTTCACAACAGTTGCCCCATACATTTATGATAATCTATTGAGTTTAATGTAGATGAGAAAACTCTTTATTAGTATTATCAATATTTATTAGAATAGACTACCCCCAATTCTCTGATAGGCGGATGTTATGTTATCTGTGCTCGACATCTTTCGTATCGGAATTGGCCCATCCTCTAGTCATACAGTAGGACCAATGCGTATTGGTGCACGTTTTGTTGAGCGATTGGATAAACGTGGCAAACTGCCGAAGGTAGCTCGAATGGAAATTATCCTGCGGGGTTCATTGGCATTCACAGGCGTGGGTCATGCCACTCCCCGTGCTAGCCTTTATGGGTTGATGGGATATAAACCTGAGAGTTTTGATCCTGATGCGGCGGCTGTAACTCTAGCCTCTATTTATGCTGATCATAAACTTGTGGTTGGCGGCGGGAAAGAAATTTCATTTGATCCCGAAACAGATTTAATTATTGATTATGAAACACCTCCACAGCTACATCCCAATGAAATGGTCTTAAGAGCTTATGACGATAAGGCCGAGATTTTGGAAAGCCGCACTTATTACTCAACAGGCGGCGGCTTTATTGCTTCTAAACAACAATTATCTAAACCTGTAGAGAAAGACTTCGTTCAGACCGCAGATAAATCTCCTTATCCATTTGGGTCTGCCGCAGAATTATTAAAGCATTGTGAGCAGCATAAAAAAACGATTTCAGATATCATATATGCCAATGAAGATGCGAAGCGCCCCCGCGAGGCAACCAATATGGCTTTAGATGATATTGCGCAGGTCATGATGGCCTGTATTGATCGCGGCTTAAATACCGAAGGCACACTTCCGGGTGGTTTAGAGGTTAAACGCCGCGCGCCAGGTCTATGGCAAAAACTCCATAGCGCTCCCATGTCTAATGAACGCGAACAACTTTTTGATTGGCTTAATGTTTATGCCATGGCGGTGAATGAAGAAAATGCTGCTGGCGGGCAAGTGGTGACAGCTCCCACAAATGGCGCGGCGGGTATTATCCCTGCGGTCTTAAAACATTATTGCGTGGGCGAACATTTTTTACCGCAAAACATTCATAAATTTCTTTTGACGGCTGGCGGCATTGGCCTGCTTTATAAACAGCGCGCCTCTATCTCAGGGGCGGAGATGGGCTGCCAAGGTGAGGTGGGTGTAGCGTGTTCCATGGCGGCCGCTGGCCTTGCAGCCGTTTGGGGCGCAAATCCCCAGCAAGTTGCGCAAGCGGCTGAAATTGGGATGGAACATAATCTAGGCCTGACCTGTGACCCTGTCGGCGGTCTTGTGCAAATTCCCTGTATTGAACGCAATGCTATTGGGGCTGTGAAAGCGGCCAATGCGGCGCGGCTCGCGCTTCATACAGATGGAGCGATGAAAGTCAGCCTCGATCAAGTGATTGAGACAATGCGCCAGACAGGTCTAGATATGTCATCAAAATACAAAGAGACTAGCCAAGGTGGTCTCGCAGTAAATGTGGTGGAGTGCTAGGCTCTAGAATAGATGTGCAGAGTATAAGTAAACGCGTATTAGTCCCATAAAAATACCGATTACACATAACATGAGTGTTGTGAGGTTCCTGCAGCTATTTATCACTCTAAAGTATTCGAAAGTTGTTCGGGGATAGTCTGGTGGGAAATCTTAAAAAAGAGCTCAATACACATCAGTTGCATTTGAACGCTACAGAGGAGCAGACATGCTCAAAGTCTTAGAAAACTCTGGCGCTAGTCTCGCCAAAAATGAGAATGATTTGCCACGCGACCAAATCATAATCGAAGCTTTGGTGTTGTCCGCCTCTAT
>CAZFWZ010000183.1:0-2048 GCA_964522765.1 uncultured Caulobacterales bacterium
GTAACGGCGAGTGGCACGTCTTGTAATGACTCCTCTCGCTTACGGGCCGTAACAATAATTTCGTCAATTTTGAAGGCGCTTTCGTCTTGTGCAAATGCTATTTGTGGCGTCAAAACGATGTTACTCGCAATAAACGATACTCCGAAGACTAATGATTTCTTGAAAGACATAATATCCCCTTAGTGTTTATACTTAGAGGAAATCAAAACGGCCTATAGCCGCTAAAATTAAGTAATCTTATTCCCCTAAGCGCGCCTTTTTTGGCGACGTTAATTCAACTCTAGGGAATTTTAAAAAGTTGCTCTTGAATAGAACGGGTGAACCTAACACATTTAACAGGATATCCCTTAGCAAATTTGAGAAGGGCATAATTCGGTATTAGCAACCATTTCATGGGCTTTACTCTAAGGCGATGTTACCCTGAAATTAGAGCAAAACAGGCCAATCAATGACTCATATCGACATTTTGACACGTCTAACGATAGTGAATTGGTTCCACAGCCCGCACTCATGGCTTTATATGAATGTCTTAATCATATCGCCCAGAATCATGCTTATTAGCGCGGCAACTGGATTAACTTCGCGCCGTAGACCCGCGACTCGGCTCGACTCGGTCCCAATCCGTCGTCCCAATGCGGTCAATTATTTTCCACTCACCTTTAATAAGCTGAAGGGTGTCGCGGTAACGCCCCGCTACGATCCAATCGGTATCAACACCATTAGTAACAACGGGCCCGACTTTGGCGTGCTGCGCGCTAATTCTGTGAAAAGATGTAAATGTTGCGTGAGAATACGCGAGATCATGGCGTTCAAACTCCACAATAATTCCGCCGAGCGTATGAAGCGAATCCTCCATCCTATTGAGCACATTAGACAGAAAACCAACAAAGTTCTTGGCCGTATCATTGTAAGAACCATGCTTAATCTTCGCATCTGCCGAAAATGATGCCATGACATCATCAAAGCGGCGTTCGTCAATTGCTCTACAATATTTGTGAATGACGGTGCGTATCCGTTCACGTTGCTGTTGTTCTTCCATGACATTCATATTGTAACACCCTTTTTAATATCCGGTCAGCCTTGTTCCTTGCATCAAATGAGTCACGCTTTATCAATAGCGCTCAAATCCGCGTTGACAATGCATTACTCGTAGTATCTAGAGTTGTACCCGAATAGTCGAAATGGAAAAAAAGAGGGGCCCGTTTAGCGTTGAGCCCCTCAACAACCCTAATCCTCTTTATCAAGATAACGGTCTACATTTTCATGGAAAAATCGAACACGATTTTCCTGGGCTGGTAGATAATCACCTTTATATCCGCGTGACTTCAGACCTTTTTGTTGCGTTGTCCAAATAGCAACATCTTGATCAATGACAAACCCGGTTGAAACTTCGCCGACCTTTCCAACCTCATGAGGAATTTCTTTGGTCATATCCACGGCTTCATACATGGCCTTAGAGTAATAGGCGGACTCACCTTCCGGGAACCACGTTAAATACCACATATCGAAAATACATTTTTCTGGGTCTGTCGGATGCGGATTGGCGCGAAGCCAAATACATCCATCAGGCTTAAGGCTAAATGACAGGTTTGGGAACACTGTATAGTGGAAGTGATCCACGATTTGCTCATCATTAAATCTTGAAAAATCAAATCCTTTTTCTTCGCCCAATTCACGTTTGCGTTTGCGCAGGGCTTCGCGAATACTCCTAGGGTTGTCTCTAAAGTCTTCAGGATTAAGGTCCCAGAATTCAATATCCGGAGCTAGGCGTTCAAGTACCTCATCCGTCTCCCCTTTCAAAGATTTGGTAGGTTGAGAGCCGGGCATAATCATCCGCGTATGACCTTCAGGGGCAAACATATCAAACTGACAACCCGCATAATGCTGCTCCATAATGTAGCGCGTTTGCGGGTGAACGAAGGGTAAGTGATAAGATTCGTTGAAATTATCCTGCACAATTTTCCAGTTGAAATCTCCCTCAACAGTGACCCAATGCGTGCGCTTCATATTTTCCATCTGATAGCACTCAAATTGCTCTTTGATGGGGC
>CAZFWZ010000184.1:0-1967 GCA_964522765.1 uncultured Caulobacterales bacterium
AGCCCTGAGAAGATTCTCAGCTGGTCATTTGGTGAAATCCGCAAGCCGGAAACCATAAACTATCGTACGTTTAAGCCTGAAAAAGATGGCCTATTCTGTGCGCGTATTTTTGGCCCCGTCAAAGATTACGAATGTCTTTGCGGCAAATATAAACGCATGAAATATAAAGGTGTCGTTTGCGAGAAATGCGGCGTTGAAGTCACGGTTACCCGCGTGCGCCGTGAGCGTATGGGCCATATCGAATTGGCCTCACCTGTTGCGCATATTTGGTTCCTAAAATCACTGCCGTCGCGTATTTCTATGATGCTCGATATGCAGCTCAAGCTTGTTGAGCGCGTGCTTTATTTTGAAAGTTATGTCGTGACAGAGCCGGGCCTGACGTCGCTCGAAGAACGCCAAATTCTGTCCGAAGAAGAATATCTAGACGCGCAAGCTGAATTTGGTGAAGACAGCTTTACCGCAGGTATTGGCGCGGAAGCTATTCGCGAAATGCTGATGAACCTTGACCTTGAGGCCGAGATTGAACGCGTTCGCTTTGACATGACCGAAACAGGGTCAGAGCTTAAACTTAAGAAATATGCCAAGCGTCTTAAACTTCTTGAGAGCTTTGTGGCCTCTGGTAACCGTCCTGAATGGATGGTGCTCACAGTTGTTCCGGTTATCCCGCCAGAGCTTCGCCCGCTCGTTCCGCTAGACGGTGGCCGCTTTGCGACCTCTGATCTGAACGATTTGTATCGCCGCGTTATCAACCGTAACAACCGTTTGAAGCGCCTCATTGAGCTTCGCGCGCCAGACATCATCATTCGCAATGAAAAGCGTATGTTGCAAGAATCTGTCGATGCTCTGTTTGATAACGGCCGCCGCGGCCGCGTCATCACAGGTGCCAATAAGCGTCCGCTTAAGTCTATGTCGGACATGCTTAAGGGTAAGCAAGGCCGCTTCCGCCAAAACTTGCTCGGAAAGCGTGTCGATTATTCGGGCCGTTCCGTTATTGTGGTTGGCCCAGAGCTCAAACTGCATGAATGTGGTCTGCCTAAGAAAATGGCGCTTGAACTCTTTAAACCGTTTATCTACTCGCGCCTTGACGCCAAGGGACTTTCTGGAACTGTTAAGCAGTCCAAAAAGCTTGTCGAAAAAGAGCGTCCAGAAGTGTGGGATATTCTCGATGAGGTTATCCGTGAACATCCTGTTCTTTTGAACCGCGCGCCAACACTTCACCGTTTGGGCATCCAAGCGTTTGAACCAAAGCTGACCGAAGGTAAGGCCATCCGCCTTCACCCGCTTGTCTGCGCGGCCTTTAACGCTGACTTTGATGGTGACCAAATGGCGGTTCACGTACCGCTCTCTATTGAAGCGCAGCTCGAAGCCCGCGTGTTGATGATGTCAACGAACAACATCTTGTCGCCTGCTAACGGACGCCCGATTATTGTACCTTCGCAGGATATCGTCCTCGGCCTGTATTACATGAGCTTGATGCGCGACGGCGAGAAGGGCGAAGGCATGATGTTTGGCTCTATGGCCGAAGTTGAAGCCGCTTTGGACGCGGGCATGGTCTCTGTGCACTCTAAAGTCACTGGCCGCTTCCCTGTTACGCATGAGGACGGCAGCACAACCTGGGAAACAGCTGAAACGTCTCCGGGCCGCCTGAAAATCGCAGAGTTCCTGCCGCGCCACCCGCTGATTAAATATGACGTTATTAACAAGACACTGACCAAGAAAGAGATCGGCAAGCTGATCGATATCGTCTACCGCCATGCGGGCCAAAAGGCGACAGTCATCTTTGCTGATAAAATCATGGGTCTTGGTTTTAAGGAAGCGGCGAAAGCCGGTATTTCATTCGGTAAGGACGATATGATTATCCCTGCCGAGAAGAAAGTTCTTGTCGACCAGACGCAAGAAGCGGTCTCTGATTTCGAACAGCAATATGCTGATGGCCTGATTACCAAAGGCGAGAAATATAACAAAGT
>CAZFWZ010000185.1:0-1960 GCA_964522765.1 uncultured Caulobacterales bacterium
TGCATGTGTTAAGCCTGCCGCCAGCGTTCGTTCTGAGCCAGAATCAAACTCTCAAGTTGAAAGTGTTCCTGACTGTTGTCGTCCATCTAAGATGGACACTGGCGTTACAATAAAAATTGTAGCGCTTGTGCGTTTCAAAGAAATAACGAGATCCACAAGAACAAAATAAATTGCTCAAGCGATTTCATTATTTATTATAAAGAAACGTCAAACAGTCATTCAACAAGTTGTGCAGTGTGTTACCACATCTGCTCACAGTCAAACGCCGCCTACGTCTCTCTTCCCATATTCACAATGTCAAACAGCAGGAATTAAGTCAGTGACTTTTTTCCAAAAATTTAGGGCCTCGGCAGAGGCCCCGTGTTGCCCGCGTCAGAATGTTTCCCTCAGCGAGGAGCGCTATATAGGTAAAGGTTTTCAGGCTTGCAACAACAAAATTCACAAAAACCGCATTAATTTCAACAAAAATCAATTACGGTTTAAAGCTGTGTACAAAAGCCCGATAAACTGCAGTATTACACCTATATTCGCACTCGGGAGTCTCTACATGTTACCAAAACACTCGAACTTTCGTCAGATTTTAGCTCTGGCAGGCTGTATCGGAGCCGCACTACTAACATATGGGTGCGAAAAAAGCAACAGAATCGCCTCTTCGGACCTGTCTGCAGGGCAAAACTCTACAAGCGTAGCCACAGATCCTAAAAATAGTCAGGCAAAAAACGTTATTCTATTCATTGGCGACGGTATGGGGGTGTCAACAATCACCGCTGCGCGCATCTTTGATGGCCAGTCCCAAGGCAAATTGGGTGAGGAACATGCACTGGCCTTTGAGGACTTCGGCAATCTTGCTCTGATAAAGACGTATAATACGAATGCCCAAGTGTCAGATTCGGCTGGAACGGCCACAGCTATACTGTCAGGATACAAAACAAATATCGGTGCCATCAATGTAAAACCCAACACAAGCGTTACAAAAATGGCTTTGGCAAGCTGCACGCTTAAAACTAGCCCCAAAACATTAGTTGAGCGCGCGCATGACGCAGGATTATCTGTTGGTGTTATTTCGACCGCCCGCATAACCCACGCTACCCCTGCCGCCATGTATGGCCATGCGGTCGACCGCGGATGGGAAATGGATGCAGATGTACGCGATTCTGCCAAAAAGATCGGCTGCAAAGGCCTTGCGACGCAAATGATGAAAAATCCTGCTGACATTATATTAGGGGGCGGCAGAGGAAAGTTCAGTGAGGCGCAACTCAAAGACTGGCAAAACAAAGGACATATATATGTCAGTGATGCAGAAGGCCTTCGCGCCGCGCCCAAAGACAAGCAAATTATCGGCTTATTTAATGACAACCATATGAGTTACGAGGCCGACCGCGACAACGCAAAAGAGCCCTCACTGGCTGAAATGACAGCCTTTGCTATCGATAGCCTCCGCGCGCGCGGTACCGGCTATATTATTATGGTCGAAGCGGGTCGTGTGGATCACGCCCATCACGACACAAATGCGTACCGCGCCCTTAGAGACATGCAGGCCTTAAATGAGGCCGTGAAAGTCGCGAAAGAGAAATCTGGCGACGACACACTCATCATGGTGACAGCCGACCACAGCCATGTCTTTACAATGTCGGGCTATCCAGCGCGGGGCAATCCAATCTTGGGTTTGGTTAGACCTCCCGACCCAGAAGCCGGAAAACCCAGCAAAGATTATATGCTGGCCGAAGATGGCAAGCCCTACACTACACTTGGGTATCACAATGGCCCCAATGTGCGCGAAACTGATAGCCCGGCCCTAACCGACAATATGGTACAAAACCCTGACTTTCAGCAGCAAACCGCAGTTAACATGAGCACAGAAACACATGCGGGCGAAGATGTGCCGCTATATGCGACGGGCCCGGGCAGTCACCGCGTGCGCGGGGTCATGGAGCAAAACGAAATCCACGGCGTGATGATG
>CAZFWZ010000186.1:0-1937 GCA_964522765.1 uncultured Caulobacterales bacterium
TCTTTCAGCAGGGCGCGCTTAGCTGCGTATTTTGCTACTAGCTCCTGACGCTTCAAGTTGCGCTCGATTGCACTTACCTTAGCCATTTAATTCTCCTTGGTTGCGGACGGCATCATTGCCCCCTGCTTCGTCTGTTGCGTTAACGCGGGTTATTATCCTTTTGGAAAAGGGAACCCAAGCTCGGCCAACAGTACTTTGGCTTCTTCATCTGTTTTGGCGCTTGTTTGCACCACGATATCCATGCCGCGCATGGTTTCAACTTTATCATAATCGATTTCAGGGAAAACGATATGCTCTTTAAGGCCCATGGCATAATTACCATTGCCGTCAAATGATTTCGCGTTCACGCCGCGAAAATCGCGCACGCGCGGAAGCGCGATGTTGCAAAGGCGGTCAAGGAACTCATACATCCGGTCACGGCGAAGTGTGACTTTCGCGCCGATAACCATGCCGTCGCGAAGCTTAAAGCCCGCGATAGATTTCTTGGCGACTGTGCGCACAACTTTTTGACCCGCGATAAGCTCAAGTTCAGCGATAGCCGCTTCAACTTTTTTCTTATCGCCGACGCCTTCGCCAAGACCCATATTTAGGACGACTTTTTTGACCTGAGGGACTTGCATTTCGTTCTTATAACCAAACTGAGACTTCAGCTTGCCGCGGATTTCCTCGCGGTAAAGAGCGGATAAACGGGGTTCATATGGCTTAGACATCGATGACCTCACCTGATTTCTTTGCAACGCGAACTTTTTTGCCGTCTTTCAACATTTTAAATCCGACGCGAGTCGCTTTTGAACTTTTAGGATCGATAGCCGCCACATTTGAAATGTGAATTGGCGCTTCGAACTGCTTAATGCCGCCATCAGGATCAGCCTGTGTCGGACGCGTGTGGCGTTTGACCATAGCCACGCCGGAAATTAGCACGCGTTCCTCTTTCGGGAACACTTTAAGGACTTCGCCCTTTTTGCCTTTATCCTTGCCAGCGATGACAAGAACGTGGTCGCCTTTTTTAATCTTCGCTGCCATGACTATAGCACCTCTGGAGCCAGAGAGACGATCTTCATGTGCTTTTTCGCGCGAAGTTCACGTGGAACTGGGCCAAAAATACGCGTACCGATCGGCTCGCCATTGTTGTTAATAATGACAGCTGCGTTGCCGTCAAAACGAATGACACTACCGTCGCGGCGGATAATGTCTTTGCGCACGCGCACGACAACCGCACGGCGAACGTCACCTTTTTGTACCTTACCGCGCGGAATGGCTTCTTTAACAGAAACCACAATCACATCACCCACATGGGCGTAACGGCGTTTGGACCCACCCAGCACTTTAATGCACTGGACACGGCGGGCGCCGGAGTTATCGGCGACATCTAGATTTGATTGCATTTGAATCATGCGATCGTCTCCTAATTAGTGTGTTTGTTTTACGAAATTAACCTGATCAAGCGATCAAATTAATCAGCGTAAACTTCCCACCGCTTGAGTTTGCTCCGAGGCGGACATTCGCGAATACGAACGGCTGCACCGACTTTAAGTTCATTGCTCTCGTCATGAGCGTGATAACGCTTTGACCGGCGTACTGTTTTCTTAAGAAGTGGGTGGAGGTAGGTCCGTTCGACCTTCACCACAACCGTCTTCTCGCCTTTATCGCTAACCACGAGACCTTGTAGAATTCGTCTTGGCATCTTGCTCTATCCTCTAGCCGGCTGACTTAGCGTCAGCGGTTTTTGTCTCGGTCATTATCGTCTTAAGACGCGCGATGTCTCTGCGCACTTCACGAATACGAGCCGTTTTTTCTAACTGACCCGTGGCAGACTGAAAACGCAGGTTGAACTGCTCTTTCTTAAGCTCAAGAAGCTTGTCTTTCATTTGATCAGCACTCATAGCGCGGACGTCAGTAGCTTTTAGTGTATTAGCCATCGCCTACTCCTTCGTCTC
>CAZFWZ010000187.1:0-1896 GCA_964522765.1 uncultured Caulobacterales bacterium
TGTCTTCAATAAGTAAGACGTAAGCTTTGTGGTTAAAATTTCCTTCAAATGAAATTAGGGAGTGATTTTGGCTACGCTTTTAAGCTCAATACCATGTCTTAGTCGCTCCGTCTGATATTTCGGGCATTCGGCTCAGCCTATCAGTTTCTAGAACAGTCCAGATTGCCGCACGAATAACAGGTTGGCATATAAATCCGCCTATGTTAAAGCGCGCGCGAGCTAAGCAAAACGGCCAGTCAAAGCGTCTGTTTTGCTCCTTTGTTCGGCGAAAAGCCTCGTGCTTTCTCAATGGACGCCAGATTGATACGGACCCGTCATAGTGCCTGAGCAAAATGTCATTACCGGAGAAGCGCCAAAGCGTTACGCCTCCGCCCTATTAGAACTGGCGACAGAAGCTAAGTCATTGAATTTGGTCGAAAAAGACGTCAAAAAACTCGCAAAGATGTTTAAAGATAGTGCTGAGCTTAATGCGCTGGCAACTAACCCTGTTTATGCTAATGAAGATAAAGTTGCGGCCGTCTCTGCCGTCGCAAAGAAAGCTAAAATCGGCAAACTTACGAGCCAATTCGTCGGAACAGTCGCGCAGAATCGCCGCTCGGCTGAACTCCCGTCGATTCTTGCAAGTTTTCAGGCGCAGCTTGCTGAGCAGCGCGGCACGCAAGTGGCTTATGTCACAAGTGCGTCAAAACTGACAGCCGCTGACATGGCCGCGCTCAAATCCAAGCTTAAAAAATCTGCGGGTAAAACCGTAACTGTCGAAACCACTATTGATCCTGACCTGCTTGGCGGATTCGTGGTGAAAATCGGCTCTCGCCTTTATGATAACTCCCTCAAGACAAAACTTGAGGATCTCCGTTTAGCCCTCAAAGACGCTTAAAAGCCCCAAGGAAAAGGACAGTCCCATGGATATCCGCGCTGCTGAAATCTCCAGCATTCTGAAAAAACAAATCAAAGGTTTTGGCACGGACGCCAAAATCTCCGACGTCGGCCAAGTGCTCAGCGTTGGTGACGGTATTGCCCGTATTTATGGCCTCGACAGCGTGCGCGCTGGCGAAATGGTGGAATTCCCCGGCGGCATTAAAGGCATGGCGCTCAACCTAGAGAGCGACAATGTCGGCGTGGTTATCTTCGGTGATGACCGCGGCATTAAAGAAGGCGACACTGTTAAGCGTCTCGGCGAAATTGTTGACGTGCCCGTAGGTATGGAGCTTCTTGGCCGCGTGGTGAACCCGCTCGGTGAGCCGATTGACGGTAAAGGCCCTATCAAATCAAAGCAGCGTAGCCGTGTTGATGTTAAAGCGCCCGGCATTATGCCGCGCCAAGGCGTTCACGAGCCCGTGCAAACAGGTATTAAAGCGATTGACGCGCTTATCCCTGTTGGCCGTGGCCAACGTGAACTTATTATTGGTGACCGCCAAACGGGTAAAACGGCCGTGGCTGTTGACGCTATTCTTAACCAAAAGGCGGCTTTCGATGAAGGCCGCGATAATGACAAACTTTACTGTATCTATGTCGTGATTGGCCAAAAACGCTCAACAGTGGCGCAGCTTGTCAAAACGCTCGAAGAAAACGGCGCGATGGATTACTCTATTGTCGTGGCTGCGACAGCCTCTGACCCGGCTCCGCTTCAGTATCTTGCGCCATTTGCGGGCTGCGCGATGGGCGAGTATTTCCGCGATAACGGCATGCACGGCCTCATCATTTATGATGATTTGTCCAAACAAGCCGTAGCGTATCGCCAAATGTCACTTCTTCTTCGCCGCCCGCCAGGCCGCGAAGCGTATCCGGGTGATGTTTTCTATCTTCATTCCCGTCTTCTTGAGCGCGCGGCGAAGCTAAACGCTGATAACGGCTCTGGTTCTTTGACCGCTTTGCCGATTATTGAAACTCAAGGTA
>CAZFWZ010000188.1:0-1868 GCA_964522765.1 uncultured Caulobacterales bacterium
TTAATAAAGCCTGTGCCCAAGGAGTAGCGAATGTGTACAGTTAAAAATGCCCACAGTAAAATGTATTGCCTAAAGACGTAAAAGATTGTGCAAAAGAAGCTGTGGTGTATCGCGATTCAATAATTTATAGGAACCTCTACTCCTATGCAGTAGAACTATAAAATGAAAGAAGATGTCGCTGACTCCAATGCCGCCGTATTTATTACAGGAGAGTCTGGGACCGGCAAAGAGGTTACGGCGCAATCAATACATAACGTCAGCCAACGGCGCGATGCCCCGTTTATTGCGCTTAACTGCGCGGCGCTTCCTGAGAACCTAATCGAGTCAGAGATATTCGGTCATGTGAAAGGCGCTTTTACAGGCGCGCAAGAGGCGAGAAAAGGCGCGGCGAGTCAGGCGCATGGCGGTACGTTATTCCTAGATGAAATTTGCGAGATGGACATCAATCTCCAAGCTAAAATTCTCCGCTTCTTACAATCCGGCCAGATCAAACGCGTAGGTAGTGATTGGATTGAAGACGTGGATGTACGCATCATTTGCGCAACGAACCGCAACCCGATGGTTGAGGTTGCCGAAAAACGCTTTCGTGAGGACTTGTTCTATAGGCTTGATGTCTTATCCATTGAACTTCCGCCGCTGTCACAACGCGGGAAAGATGTGATTTTATTGGGTGAGAGTTTCTTAAAAACTTACGCAGCGGAAGAAGGCAAGGAATTCAAATCTATTGCCCCAGAGACGCAAGAGATGATGCTCAATTATCACTGGCCGGGCAATATTCGTGAACTTCAAAACATGATCCGTAAAGCTACCGTCGTCCATGATGGCGTCGTCCTCGCGCCACATATGATTAACATGAAGTCGAAGCTACACGATATGGTTAGCTCAAATTATCAATTGATAGGTCTTGCAAAAACGGATGTTGTAAAGCGCACGCCAAATGAGTCCCTGAAGACAACATTCACGCTCAACATTCATCAACCGATGTCCGTCATAGAGCGAGATGTAATCGAAGCGGTTATCGAATCTTGTAATGGAAGTATTCCGAAAGCCTCACAAATACTGCAACTCAGCCCCTCAACGATCTATCGAAAGAGAGAAACTTGGCTGCAGATGGACGCTGATGTTTCTGCGGCGTCTTAGTCGAGTTTGTACAGTTTAGACTAAGAACAAGGCTCAGACGCGCTTACCTTTTTGTTTGCTAACAGTTTTAAGTTGGCGTCAACGCCGCTGATTTCAAGAAGTATGTCAATGCTCTCTCGTCTGATGAGAGGCCCAAGGCCTTTGGGCTTTGTTCTGAAGGTTTTGACAGTTTTAGCTTCACTGAAACATAATCTGATTTGTTTGAGACTTCGAAGTAAGCTGCTAGCAAACCCTCAGTGGATTCTGTTAAGGTCCCCATCTCTTTCCCATCAATCAAAAACGATACAGCTTGACGGCGGTCCATAAAAAAGTCGCCTTCGAGTAACAGCATATAGCGGCGCGATTCAGCTCCTACTTCATCGTCAGCTAGGCCAACTTTGAAAGCAGCTTCACCATCTTTCATCCAGCGTCCAGAGATTTCTTGGTCCCACCACCCTTTCCCGAAAATAATGGGTGAGGCCGCAGGAGATTGGACCTTGTACACCGTTTGGTAGTCATTCGTAGCTGATGTGGGTGGTGTGTTAGCTATTATGTCTATGGGCGTCATCACCGCGTCCGCTGGCGTCTCCTCTACAGCTTGAGATATGACTGATAGGTGAGCGGCTGACACGTCCATAAATTCCAAACTCTGAAGAAGCAAAGTCATCGACCGTGCATCTTCACTTTCGCCGTTCTCCAGCGGGCTTTGCGGTGTTCCAGCCTCAGGCAGTGTCAAGAATATGGAGAGA
>CAZFWZ010000189.1:0-1848 GCA_964522765.1 uncultured Caulobacterales bacterium
GCCCCCAAAGCACGCATTCCGTTCCGCTTGCGTTACCTTCGCTTTCGAATATTTGCAGTCTTTCTTGAAAACGTTCATAATTAAAGGCTGAAAACTGGCGAGCTGATATGCGTATTAGAACCGATGATTTAACCCGCGCTGACGTGATTTCGCTGCTTGAATTTCATACGCGCGACATGGCCGCCCATTCGCCAGAGGGTACAAGCTACGCCCTTGATATCGGCGCGCTTAAAACGCCTGACATATCCGTTTTTACAATTTGGGATGATGGCAAGCTTGCGGGATGTGCCGCGCTTCGGCAATTGAGCCCGCATGCCGCTGAAGTTAAATCTATGCGAACGGCCACCGGATTTCAGCGGCGCGGTGTCGGCCAGAAACTTATGGCGCATTTGGTGCGTAAATCCCAGCTCAGAGGCTATCGCCGCCTATCTCTAGAAACGGGGACGACGCCCCTCTTCCATAGCGCCATTTCCTTTTATGCGGGCCAAGGGTTTGTGCTGGGCGAAGCGTTTTCAGATTACATTCCGTCTCGCTATAATATCTTTATGCATTTGGACATTTAGACATTAGCTTGCGCGGTAAACCCGCCACCAGCTATTCTCGGGCATAAAGATTTCTTGGTCGAGGTTGCCAAACTCAGACTGCGCATAGTCCCAGACTTTCTCCATAGCGGGCGCGGCAATATCATCGCTCACATCCCAAAGATAAGAGCATTCTCGCGAGATGATTTTCTCAATGAAGCCGCGCGGCGTTATGGACAGACCCGGCCCTGTCTCCACCGCGCCCACAGTTTTAAACCCGCGCGCAAAGAGCTCGCGCTCGACTTGGGTTTCCGTGCGCGCGCCGGGGTGGAAGATTTGTTTTACGCCTGCCTTAAGAAGTAAGTCGCGTAAATGACTGCGGATAAGCCCGTACACATCAGTCTCGCTGCCGCTGCCCCATTCATGAATAAAGACGCCGCTCGGCTTTAACACCCGCGCGGCCTCGGCCAGCACATCGCGCCAATCTGCAATCAAATAGAGCGCGCGCGATAAGCTAACTGCATCAAAGCTATTGTCATCGAACGGTAAATCACTCGCGCTGACAACCTGCGTTGAGACCGAAAGCCCGCCTGCTTTTTCCATAAGTTTCGAGAGCATATCTGCGGACACATCCGTGGCCGTGACCTCCATACCACGGCGCGCAAAGCCAAGACAGCCTCGCCCTGTACCAGACGCTAAGTCCAGCTGGCTTTGCCCTGCCCGCAATCCTGCAAGCTGCAAAACACTCTGAGAAATATGCGGCGCAATTTCACCGCCGTGACGCGCGTCATAGATTTTAGCATTGCGGTCGTAATTAATAACCATGGGGCGTATATAACCGCGCCCCAATTCAAGTCAAATTTGGCTAAGCTGCTTTGGCTTTCAAAAGGCCACGGTTAGCAAGACATTCTGCTATTTGCACAGCATTAAGCGCCGCGCCTTTACGCAGATTATCAGACACGCACCAGAAGTTTAGCGTATTGTCCTGTGTGCTATCTTCGCGAATGCGCGAGACAAAAGTCGCAAATTCACCGACGCATTCAATTGGAGTGACATAGCCGCCGTCTTCTGGCTTATCGACAACCATAACGCCAGGACTCTCTCGCAAAAGGTCGCGCGCATCATCGGCGGACAGTTCATTTTCCAATTCAACATTAATGCTCTCGGCATGGCCAACAAAGGTCGGCACGCGCACGCAGGTCGCGGTGACTTTGACGGATTTATCGAGAATTTTCATCGTCTCCGCCTTCATCTTCCACTCTTCTTTCGTGTCCCCGCCGTCCATAAAGACGTCAATATGCGGAATGACATTAAAAGCGATTTGCTT
>CAZFWZ010000190.1:0-1838 GCA_964522765.1 uncultured Caulobacterales bacterium
GTATAACCTGTTCACTTCGACCACAGCCTGGGGCGGTTACAAATTCACAGCACCAGGCCCGCATGTCGATGAGATGATGTTGAAAGCACGCAATGCACAAAGCCGCGAAGAGGTGGTTGATCTGGTACGCCAGGCGCACCGCGCGATTGTGCAGGATGATCTGGCGGCTATACCGATTTTGATGGTGCCTAACTTTACCCTGTCGCGTCCGGGTCTTGAGGTGCCAATGTCTGAATATGCAGACTGGATCGACTATGGCCGTGTGACCTTCAGCAAGTAAATTATTGCAGCCTGTCTTCGGGCAGGCTGCTTTACTGCCATGCTGCGTTTCATCCTCATACGTCTTGCGACCACCATTCCGACTCTACTGGGGATGAGTTTTGTTGCGTTCGCCATAGTGGCGCTTGCCCCCGGTGATCCGGTGATGATGGAATTGCGCGCCATGGGCATTGTGCCTAAGCCTGAAGATATTGAGGCATTAAGGGCGCGGTTTGGTCTCGATAAGCCGTTGCTGCAACGCTATTTTGAATGGCTTGCCCGTGCCATTAGATTTGACTTTGGCAGTTCAGTTGCCACTGGACGCACTGTGATATCAGAGATTGGTATTCACCTGCCTGCCACTTTGACATTGGCCATCAGTTCACTTATCGGTGCAGTTCTAATCTCGTTGGGGCTCGGCGCATTTGCTGTGACCTCTGGTCGTGTGGTGGGTGCGGGGTTGCGTGGCTTGACCATTCTGCTTGTGTCAGTCCCGTCATTCTGGTTAGCGCTGTTATTAATTCATATCTTTATTTTACAGCTTGGCTGGGGGCGTTTGGTCGGTGAAGGAACATGGTATGACCTTGTGCTGCCGACGCTGACCTTAAGCCTTGGGGCGGGTGCATCGCTTGGGCGGTTTGTCTTTGAACGCGTACGCGCAGAAAAAAGCGAAGACTATGTGCGGCTGGCGATTGCAAAAGGACTTGGCCCGTCACGTATTATGATCAGCCATATCGCGCCGCGTATTATCGGGCCCCTGGCAACCGCATGGGCCAATACATTCGGTGCGCTTTTGGGAGGTGCTGTCATTGTCGAAAGCATCTTTGGCTGGCCCGGTCTGGGGCAGTTGATATTGCAAGCCATTGCGCAAAGGGATTTCCCCGTGATCCAGGCCTATCTTGTTTTCATGGGGTTAATTTTCTTCGCAACCAGCTTGTTCGCCGACATTATCGTTATCATCTCAGACCCTCAGCTGCGCAAGAGGTTAGATCGTGAGTGATCGAGTTTTGCGTATCCCGAAACTGCCCGTTCATCCGGGAGCAGGAAAGCTCGGCCTGGCTTTTGGTCTTATCTTGCTTTCTGGATTTGTGGTGCTGGGCCTGTCGCCACTTTTTATGACGGTTCAATCTCCTGAAAAGATGGACTTACTGTCGCGCCTTTCGCCCCCATCGGCAACACATCTTCTGGGTGCCGACCATTTAGGCCGCGATGTGTTGTCCCGGCTCATCTTTGCCGTCCCGGTATCGCTTGGGGCCGCATTATCTGCAATGGCCGTGATCCTCGCGATCGCTTTGCCCTGGGGCATCATCGCAGGGCTGGCCGGTGGAAAAGTCGACATGGTCATGATGCGCGTGGCCGATATTGTGATGGCCTTCCCCACCTTAGTGCTGGCTTTGGCCGTCATTGGCTTTATGGGCGCATCTCTGGAGGCGTCGATCATCGGTGTGGCCGCTGCCTGGTGGCCATCTAATGCTCGAATGGTGCGTGCGCTTGTTCTGTCTGCGGGCCAACGTGACTTCGTCCGCGCAGCGTATCTGGGCGGTGCGTCGCGCGCCCGGGTTATCTGGCGTCATATCCTG
>CAZFWZ010000191.1:0-1815 GCA_964522765.1 uncultured Caulobacterales bacterium
GCTTAGCAATCGCCTGCAGGCTCTTCACATCATAACCGCCTTTGCGGATGGCTTTAATCGCCTCTACAGACGCGCGCGCAGCCGCAGCGGTCGTAAAATACGGTATCTTTTGCGTAAGCGCTGTGCGGCGCAGGCTAAAGCTATCCTTTAGTGATTGCTTGCCACTTGTCGTATTGAAGACAAGCGCGATATCACCATTTTTCATCTGATCAACAATATGCGGGCGGCCTTCATGTACTTTACGGACATATTCGCATTCTATACCTTGCTCACGAAGGTATTTCGTCGTCCCGCCTGTGGCAATAATAGAAAAGCCTTCGGAAATCAGCCCCTTGGCAAGCTCTGCCATAAGCGGCTTGTGCTGCTCTCTAACAGAAATAAAGGCTTTTCCCTTCATGGGCAGGTTCACCCCGCCGCCAAGCTGGCTTTTCGCGAAAGCCGTTCCAAAATCAGGCGCAAATCCCATAACCTCACCCGTAGAGCGCATCTCGGGACCGAGCACTGTATCCACGCCCGGAAAACGCGCGAACGGAAAAACGGCCTCTTTAACAGCAATGTATTCTTGCACTTTAACTTTAAAGTCTAAGTCTTTGATTTTTATGCCAGCCATGACTTTTGCAGCAAGACTGGCCACAGGAAGTCCAATCGCCTTTGCCACAAACGGTACGGTACGGGACGCACGCGGATTGACCTCAATCAGATAAACCTCATTATCTTTAACCGCGAATTGGACATTCATCAGGCCTACAACGCCTAGCTCCAGCGCAAGCAAACGGCCCTGCCGTGCGAGCTCTGCTTGTATGTCTTTTGATAGCGTATAAGGCGGCAGCGAACAGGCACTATCCCCTGAGTGCACGCCGGCCTCTTCAATATGTTCCATAATGCCTGCGATAAACACCTCTTCACCATCGCAAATCACATCAACATCGACCTCAATTGCATCGCGCAAATATTGGTCAATCAGTAAAGGTGACTTACCAGAGACTTTAACGGCCTCATTGACATAGCGGCGCAGATCAGGTGTATCCTCAACAATCTCCATGCCGCGGCCACCAAGGACATTAGATGGGCGCAGAACAACTGGATAACCCACTTTCTCAGCCGCGATTTCAGCCTCTTTCGCTGTGCGAACAATATCGTTATTGGGCTGTTTTAGACCAAGCTTCTCAACGAGGGCTTTGAAGCGTTCACGGTCCTCTGCGCGGTCAAGCGCGTCGCGCTTTGTTCCCAGCAGCGGAATACCATTTTCTTCAAGCGCTTCAGCAAGTTTAAGCGGTGTCTGACCCCCAAATTGCACAATAACGCCTAAGAGCTCGCCTGAGCTCATTTCCTTGCGCACAAGCTCTAGAACATCTTCCTCGGACAAAGGTTCGAAATACAAACGATCAGACGTATCATAATCCGTGGACACGGTTTCGGGGTTGCAGTTGACCATAATCGACTCGACATTGATATCGCCGAGTGCAAAAGCCGCGTGACAGCAGCAATAATCAAACTCAATACCTTGTCCAATACGGTTGGGGCCTCCGCCAAGAATAATAACTTTCTTACGGTCTGAAACGCCTGCTTCACACGCCACGTTTCCGGCACTCTTGGCATTGCCAAAGCTTGGCATCTCATATGTCGAATACATATAAGGCGTTTTGGCTTTAAACTCAGCCGCGCAAGTATCAACGCGCTTATAGACAGGATGAACTTTGGCCTTATGACGGGCCTTGCGAACTGCCGCTTCTGTTTTACCGACAAGTTCACCTAAGCGCGCATCAGAGAAGCCTTCGGATTTCATCGCGCGCCAGTCCTTTTCAGTTTTTGGCA
>CAZFWZ010000192.1:0-1811 GCA_964522765.1 uncultured Caulobacterales bacterium
CTGCCGTGGCCTTATCCGGCTAAAATCGATTCACAGGATCGATTTTTGGACTTCGCCTAACGCCGTCTAAGCGTTTAATTCCCGCTCGCCCTCGACCATATAATCGCGCGCCATTGGCAGAGCGCCAACCTCTTTGGAGAGCTGAATTTGGAAATTCATATGCTTGCCGTGGCGGAAGGAAAATTCCGAGACAATGAGATAGAACTCCCACATGCGGGCAAATTTCTCGTCAAACATCTCAATGGCTTTATCGCGGTTCGCTTGAAAGCGGTTATCCCACTCAAGCAATGTCTCGGCGTAATGCAGACGCAAAATCTCGCAATCTGTCATCCATAATCCCGCCTTTTCAATCTCGGTAAAGGTTTCAGACAGCGCAGGCGAATAGCCGCCGGGGAAGATGTATTTTCTGATCCATGCGCCTGTTGTGCCCGGCCCGCCTTTGCGGCCAATGGAATGCACCAGCGCGCAGCCATCATCGGTGAGAACGTCGCGGATTTTAGAAAAATATTCTTGGTAATGCGCAATGCCGACATGTTCAAACATACCGACGGAGACCACCGCATTGAACGGCCCTTCAACATGGCGGTAATCCTGAAGACGGATATCAACTTTATCTTCAAGACCTAAAGCTTTGACGCGCTTAACACCCAGGGCGTGCTGCTCATCAGAGAGGGTCACGCCAACAACCTTTACATCATAATTCTGCGCGAGAAAAATCGCCATTCCGCCCCAGCCGCAGCCAATATCCAGCACGCGGTCACCCGGCTTAAGATTAAGCTTGGCCGCAATATGCGCTTTCTTTTCGCGCTGAGCCTCCTCTAGCGTCATGCCCTTTCGGGGCCAATAGGCACAGCTATATTGTAAATCCTCATCCAAAAAGAGGCGGTAAAACTCATTGGATAAATCGTAATGGTGCTGCACATTTTTACGAGAGGCGCTGGTCTTATTACGTTGATGGTAACGGCGAATTTTCTTAAGCCATCCTTTGAGGAGTTTTTGCGCAGGGTGTTTGCGTAGACCGTCGCGGTTATGGGCAAAGACTTCGAGCAGGTCGCGAATGCCGCCATCGACCGTTAGCGTGCCGTCCATATAGGCTTCGCCCGCGCGCAATTCCGGGTTCAAAAACAATGTGCGATACAGCTTTTTATCGTGCAGACGCATCGTCGCGCTCGGTTCACCGCCCGGCCCATGCACATGCGAGCCGCCATCGGCGTCAATAATTGTCAGTTGCCCGACTTTAACAAAACCCGTCATCATAGAATTGAGAAGTTTCATGCTCTACCCTTTTTTTGAGCCCCTAAGCGATTATCCCGCAGATTTCAAATCACGAAAAAGACATAAAAAACCGCCCAATCTCATAGGGGGCGGTTTTATCTATGTCGTCTGGTGAGCTTATTTCGGCGCGAGAACCATAACCATCATACGGCCTTCAGTTTTGGGCGCAAATTCGACTTTCGCAATATCTTCAAAGTCTTCACGGACGCGTTCGAGCAAGTCCGTACCGCGATCCATATGCGCCATTTCGCGGCCACGAAAACGAATGGTGACTTTAACTTTATCGCCACGATCAAAGAACTTTTGCATCGCTTTGGCTTTCACGCCGTAATCATGCACATCGATATTTGGACGCATTTTAATTTCTTTGAGCGCTTGTGTGCGTTGGTTCTTGCGGTTAGCCGCTTTCTTCTTTTGATTCTCAAAGCGGAGTTTACCGTAATCCAGCACTTTACAAACGGGAGTTTCTCCAGGGCCAACCTCGACCAAATCCAAACCCGCCGCGCGAGCCGCGGAAATAGCCTCCTCAATTGGCA
>CAZFWZ010000193.1:0-1764 GCA_964522765.1 uncultured Caulobacterales bacterium
AAAGGTCAAAAGTCACGTTCAGGTGTGGCCATTAAAGGCTTTGAAGGCGGTCAAATGCCTATCCACATGCGTCTGCCAAAGCGCGGCTTTAATAAGCCAAACCGCAAGCAGTGGGTTGAACTCTCTATTGCCACGCTTAACCGCGCGATTGAAGCTGGAAAGCTTGATTTGAAAAAAGACGTGTGTGCCTGCGCACTTGTTGAAGCTGGCGTTATTCGCCGCGCAAAAGACGGCGTTCGTCTTATTGGCGGCGGCAAGCTTTCAAAGGCTGTGAACCTAAAGGTCAACGGCGCAACACCGGGCGCAACGAAAGTTGTTGAAGCGGCTAAAGGCTCGGTCACGATTGTAGAAGGTAAGCCATCTTGCGGAAAAGTTGAGAAAAAAGCCAAGCCGGTTAAAGCGAAAGCGGCCCCGAAGCCTAAAGCTGAGCCAAAACCTAAGGCAGCTTCAAAACCTAAAGCTGAAGCCAAACCTAAATCAGCTCCGGCGCCCAAAGTGATTTATACGGATGGCCCAACAGATGGCGATCCTGATGATTTGAAGAAGATTAAAGGCGTGGGCCCTAAATTCGAAGGTGATTTGAATTCCAAAGGTATTTACTACTGGCGTCAAATTGCTGCTTGGAAATCAGCAGACATCAAAATGGTTGAAGAACTTATTGATTCTATTCCGGGCCGCATCGAGCGTGACGAATGGGTGAAACAGGCTGGTGTGCTGGCTAAAGGCGGGGCGCCAAAGCCTATGAAGAAAAAGCCTGATGTGGCAAAGAAAAAGTAAAATGGTTTGGAATTTTACTTCCGACCAATAGAATAACGCCCCGCCCGTGTGGCGGGGCTTTTTTTTGACGGGGAAGGCCCTATATAGGGGGCTATACTCTTTTAAAGGACAGAAAAATATGGCTTCAGCGTCTGAACAACTTGCAAGCAATATGAATCTGTCGGCTTTTGGCAAAGCCAAAGAGCTGCAGCAGCGTCTTCTCTTTACTCTCATGATTTTGGTTGTTTACCGAATTGGGACCTATGTTCCAATCCCGGGGATTGATTTGGATAAATTTCAATCTGTTTTCGCGAGCGGCGACGGCGGCCTTCTTGGACGCCTAAATATGTTTGCAGGCGGCGCGGTTGAACGTCTTGCTATTTTTGCGCTTAACGTCATGCCATATATTTCCGCGTCTATTATTATGACGTTGATGAAGGGGTCTCTTCCAAGCCTTAAAGAGCTTGATAAGGATGGAGAGCAGGGGCGAAAGCAAATCAACCAATATACGCGCTATCTAACTGTATTTCTTGCAGCGTTCCAAGCTTTTGGTATTTCTCGCGCACTTGGCGCTCAAGGCGTTGTGCTTAACCCCGGTTTCTTCTTTGATGCGTCAACCGTCATTACGCTTGTTGGCGGCACTATGTTCTTGATGTGGATGGGCGAGCAAATTACTGCGCGCGGCGTCGGTAACGGTGTATCTCTAATTATTATGGCGGGTATTGTGGCGGAACTACCGAAAGCCATTTTCCAAGTCTTTAGCCTTAATGAAACAGGCTCGTTATCAGGTCTTTTATTGATCGGTATCGTCGTGATGTTTATCGCTCTTGCTGCACTCATCGTCTGGGTAGAGCGCGCGCAACGAAGATTACTGGTGCAATATCCAAAACGGCAAGTCGCCGGCGGAAAACAGTTTGGCGGAGAGAGCAGCTTTATGCCGCTTAAGCTTAATACAGCTGGCGTCATTCCGCCTATCTTTGCGAGCTCGCTTCTCTTGCTGCCTGCAAC
>CAZFWZ010000194.1:0-1751 GCA_964522765.1 uncultured Caulobacterales bacterium
TCATATAGGTGAGCGCGCGGCTATACATGCCCATCTGTCCGTGGAAAGCGCACATGCGGCCAAAGCTAGCTTCGTCTTTGTTCTCAATGAGATCAAAACCACCTTCCGTTTTCACAACATAAGGTACAGGTGCGTGGTCTTTCAACGCGTCTGATAAGACCGTCGGGCCAGAGCCCGGGCCGCCGCCGCCATGAGGCGTTGAGAAGGTCTTGTGCAAATTAATGTGCATCGCATCTACGCCCAAATCACCTGGGCGAACGCGGCCAACAAGCGCGTTAAAGTTCGCGCCGTCGCAATAGAAATAACCACCCACTTTATGGATGAGCTCCGCAATTTCTATGATATCGCTTTCAAATAATCCGCACGTATTTGGGTTCGTTAGCATGATACCGGCTATGTCATCTGATTTCTCCGCAAGCTTAGCCCGCAGGGCATCCATATCAACGCGGCCACGTTCGTTGGCGGGAATTTCATCAACGGTAAAACCGCATTGCACAGCGGTTGCAGGGTTAGTTCCGTGAGCTGATTCAGGTACAAGTACGCGGCGCTTGTGGCTCATACCGTCCGCGTCAAGACGTGCGCGAATGGCCATCATTCCGCAAAGCTCGCCATGCGCGCCCGCTTTAGGCGTAAGCGCAACAGCCGGCATATTACAAAGCGTCATAAGCCAATGGGACAACTCATGCATCAGCTCAAGCGCGCCTTGCGCCGTTGAGGTCGGCTGGAGGGGGTGCACATCGGCAAAGCCCGGCATGCGCGCGACTTTTTCATTTAGGCGCGGATTATGCTTCATCGTGCAAGAGCCGAGCGGGTAAACGCCCAAATCAATTGCATAGTTCTTTTGCGATAAACGTACATAATGGCGTAGAGTTTCAGGCTCAGATAGGCCCGGAAGGCCAATCTCGCCCTTGCGTTCATGCCCGCCGAGACGGCTTGCGCGGCCTTTAGGCTCAGGCAAGTCCACACCCGTCCGGCGCGGCGTCCCTGTTTCAAAAATTAGCTGCGTCGCTTGGTTAAGCGCTTGGCTACCGGAGACAGTTTTAACCCGCGGCGCGTCATTGGCAGCCATTGGGGCCGTTGGGCGTCCTTCGCTCTTCATGACAACACCTCCGATAGCGCATCACCAAAGGCGTGCATGTCTTCATCACTGACGACTTCTGTTGTGCAAACAAGGAGCAAATTTTCATGCTGCCCGCCAGAAATTCGAGAGAACGGCACACCACCTAGAATGTCTTTATCCGCGAGCGCTTGGACGACCTCAGCGGCGGGTTTATTTAGCCTCACTGTGAACTCATTAAAGAAGGTCTCGTTGAGGATTTTCGCGCCTTCAATGCCCTCAATAATGTCGGCCATGTCGCAAGCATTTTCGTGATTAAGCGCAGCCATTTGCTGCAATCCCGCATCGCCCAAAAGGCTCATGTGGATAGTGAACGCAAGGCAGCAGAGGCCAGAGTTGGTACAGATATTGGACGTGGCTTTTTCGCGGCGAATATGCTGCTCGCGCGTTGAAAGCGTGAGCACAAATCCGCGCTCGCCATTGGCATCAATCGTCTCGCCGCACACACGGCCCGGCATTTGGCGCACGAGTTTTTTCGTGCACGCAAACAGGCCAACATGCGGCCCGCCAAAGTTAAGTCCAACGCCGAGGCCTTGACCTTCGCCTACAACGATATCCGCGCCCTGCTCACCCGGTGATTTTATTGCTGCGAGCGCAACAGGCTCAGTGAACACCGCAATCAGCAAAGCTTTGT
>CAZFWZ010000195.1:0-1749 GCA_964522765.1 uncultured Caulobacterales bacterium
GGCACGCTTCACGCGTTGAAAGACAATCGTCTGCAATCAAAAACTAAGGCTGCGGAACTCTATTTCTGCGAAACATATTTTACTCTCGGTATTCCGGTAGGAATACGAGTTCCGCAGGCGTTCGCTTTATGCTTCCCATCGTATTGCGTAGCTTACATGTTTAGCTGTCACCTGATGGGCAGTGTATATTTTGCCTTGCGCGAAATGCACACTGGCCACCCTACTCCCGCCGAAGGATAAGTTCCGTAATCGGGTTTCCCGACCACTGGGCCATAAAGCGCGCTTTCACATCGGCTTGGTCATAGACCGTTTCGACCCAATCCATAAACTCTATCGGGGTGTCTTTGTTATATTTGATATAATCATTAAAGAAAAAATCGAGCATACCGGTTTTGCCTTGGCGCACATGGAGGTATTTTAGGGAAAGCTGCTCCACCGCCTCCTCTATGCTGTCGCCCATTTTAAAATGGCGGTACAGCACGCCCATTATGCCCGTACGGTCGGCCCCTGATTTACAGTGCATCACGGCGGGATAGTCTATGCGCTCAAAGAGGCCGCGCGCACCTTTGATGGCCTCTACGGTGTGGGTGTCGCGCGAATACATACGGTGATTTATGAGCTCAATACCGTGCTGCTCGCACGCTTCAACCTCGAGCAGGTAAAATCCCTTTGGGCTTTCGCCGCGCAGATTGATAATGGTTTTTATACCTTCGGCGGCCAATTGCGCGATACGTTTGGGAGACGGCTGGTTCTCGCGGTACATGCCGCCGCCAATATCGTGGCGATTGGCAAAACGCAGACGCAGAAACCCGTGATCTCCCCATGTGAGGTCACGATATGCCTGCCGCCTGTCTTTTGCGTTATTGAGGTCGAGGGTCATAGTGTATAAGCCATATTCAAGACAGCGCATAACAGGAGGGCTGCATATGTTCAAACGCTTCATGCAATCACGTGCCGTCGTCGCTATGCTCGGATTTTTGATTGCCGCCTATATGGCGCTAGTAAAATACACCACGCGCTGGGAAGTTTTGGGACTAGAGAACGCCGCGCCGCTTATGGGCAATGGGCAAGGCCTTATCGCGGCAACATGGCACTCGCGGTTCTTAATGCTCAATTCAGCGTGGAAGCGAGGCTATCAAATGCCCTATGTACTTATTTCTCGCTCGCGTGACGGCGAAATTGTCTCCCGCACGAGCCAATTTCTTGGCCTAAAGACTATACGCGGCTCGGCTCAACGCGCTGGCAAGAAATCGGGTAAAGGCGGCGAGACCGCTTTCCGGCTCATGCAAAAGGCCATTGCAGATGGCGGCTGCGTCGTCATCACACCCGATGGCCCCAAAGGACCGCGGCAGCGCGTGGGCGACGGCCCGTTCCTTCTCGCTAAACATAGCGGAGCACCGCTAATTTCTTGCATTTTCTCCACGCGGTTTCGTAAGCAGCTTAACTCTTGGGACCGCTTTATTTTGCCGCTGCCTTTCGGACGCGGGCAGATTATCTGGGGCGAAGCCGTGAATGTGCCAAGCGATGCCACGGAAGCTGACATTGCCGCCATCGCAGCGGCTTTTGAGATACAGATGAACGAAAACCTTGTCCGCGCCGATAGCGCCATGGGGCATGACCTCATTCTGCCTGAAGACCCCTTGCCGCGAAAACCAAACGCTGGAAGCCCCGCCTGATGCGGGCTGGCTCAGATACACTGCTGCTTAAGCTTTACCGCGCGGCAACGGATATAATTGGCCCAGCTTTACC
>CAZFWZ010000196.1:0-1730 GCA_964522765.1 uncultured Caulobacterales bacterium
GTCCGCGGACGATTGGGGCACGTGTTGCCTATAACTTTAAATAGGCATTTCATTCTCTATTAGAGTTGGTTAGATATTAAGCGCCCCGGAATTCGGGGCGTTTTTTAATGGAAAAACATGTCTCAGACGGATTCACATCAAGATAGTTCACACCCCGCCGATGTCATTCGCGTGGCGCAAAAAAAGATGTATGAGAGTAAGTTTGCTGAAGCCTATAAGATGCTTCAGCCCGTCATTCAAAGCAATCCGTCAAATGTGGATGCGCTCTACATGACGGCCGTTTGTCAGCGTTATACTGGTCAAAGTGATGAAGCGATGCAGACGCTTGATCGTATCAAGTCTATAACGCCTGAATTTGGGCGAGCCTATCAAGAAGAAGGGCATATATATAAAGGAGTTAAAGACTGGTCTCAGGCCTTATTAGCGTATCAACGCGCAGTGCGGTTTAATCCTGCCCTTACGGCGAGCTGGAAATCCCAAGCTGAAATACTCCGAAACGCAGGCGATATGAATGAGGCTAATCAGGCTGAATCCCAAGCGATACGTTTGAGTAAATTACCTCGAGATTTAATTGCCGCAATGCATTTTCTACATGAGGGTAAGCCCGTGCAGGCAGAAAATATCTGTAGAAACTTCTTACGCAAAAACCCAACTCATATCGAGGGTATGCGTCTCTTGTCACAAATTGGGGAGAGGTTAGGTGCTTTAACCGAAGCTGAATTTTTGTTAGAAAGCGCTGTTGAGTTTGAACCTGATAATATTCAATTGCGTTTAGATTTTATACAAATTTTACGTAAACGCCAAAAATTCGAATTAGCTATGCAGCAAGCTGAGGATCTATATTCGCGAGATACACAAAACATGATTTTTCAATCTCAGCTGGCTATTCAAAAAATGCAGGCCGGTGAGTATGAGGACTCAATAAACCTATTCAAAAAAGTTTTACAAAAAATACCGAATGATCCTGCAACACTCACCTCGATAGGCCATGCTTATAAAACTTTTGGTCGACAAGAAGAGGGGGTTAAAGCTTATCGAAAGGCAACCAGAGCTCGGCCTGAATATGGAGAAGCTTATTTTTCACTATCTAATCTGAAAACCTATCAATTCTCAGATAAGGAAATGAAGGTAATGCATAATCAGGTCAAAGGTGGCAATTTGACATATCGGGACCGTATTCATTTTCTTTTCGCTCTTGGGAAGGCCTATGAAGACGAAGAAGATTTTGCGCAGTCTTTTTCATTTTACCATGAGGCGAATGAACTCGGACGAAAACAAATGCGTTACGATGCGGATAAAATGAGCATGGAGCTTGCCGCTCAAATTGAAATTTGTACGGCTGAGTTGTTTCAAAAACAAAGTGGGATAGGGTGTCAGGCTAATGATCCTATTTTTATAGTGGGATTGCCGCGCGCAGGTTCTACTCTATTAGAACAAATCATAGCATCTCATAGCCAAGTTGACGGCACTCAGGAACTCGGAAATATACTATCACTGGCACATAGATTGAGAGGGAAAGGGCGTACGACTCAGGCCTCTCAATACCCTAGAAACTTACATGAATTATCGAAGGATAAATTAGTTGAATTTGGTCAACAGTTCATAGAAGAAACACAGATTCATCGCCAAGGTGCACCGTTCTTTATTGATAAAATGCCGAATAATTTTCGTCATATAGGGTTGATACATCTCATCTTGCCGAATGCTAAAATCATTGATGCGCGCCGTCA
>CAZFWZ010000197.1:0-1720 GCA_964522765.1 uncultured Caulobacterales bacterium
TCGAACAGCAATATGCTGATGGCCTGATTACCAAAGGCGAGAAATATAACAAAGTCGTCGACGCGTGGTCCAAATGTACCGACAAAGTGGCGGACGCGATGATGAACGAGGCGGCGAAAGACCGTAAGCTCATCAACTCAGTCTTCATGATGGCGGATTCTGGCGCTCGTGGCTCGAAGAACCAAATGAAACAGCTTGCGGGTATGCGCGGCCTTATGGCTAAGCCATCCGGCGAAATTATCGAAACGCCGATTACGGCCAACTTTAAAGAAGGCCTATCGGTTCTTGATTACTTTAACTCTACCCACGGCGCGCGTAAGGGCCTAGCTGATACGGCGCTGAAAACCGCCAACTCAGGTTACCTCACTCGCCGCCTAGTTGACGTGGCGCAAGACTGTATCGTCACCGATCAGGACTGCGGCACAAGCGCAGGCATTGAGCTGAAACCAGTTGTGGACGGCGGTGATATCGTTGTCTCCCTTGGCGAGCGTATGCTGGGCCGTACAACAGCCGAAGACATCCAAGACCCGCGTACGGGCGAACTTATGTACCCGGCCAATACTTATATCGACGAAGATCTCGCGGCGGAAATCGACGCCTCTGGCCTCCAAGGCACGCGCGTGCGTTCACCGCTGACCTGCGAAACCCGCTACGGCATTTGCGCGGCCTGCTATGGCCGCGATCTGGCGCGCGGTTCAAAGGTCAATATGGGCGAAGCTGTCGGCGTTATCGCGGCGCAGTCTATTGGCGAGCCGGGTACGCAGCTGACCATGCGGACCTTCCACATCGGCGGTACAGCGTCTGTGTCAGATAAATCCGTTGTCGAGTCCGTGAACGAAGGTAAAGTCGTTTATGAAGATCCAAACTTCGTCAAAGACGCAACCGGCGCCTTTATCGTCATGGGCCGCAATATGACGGTTAGTGTTGTCGACAAAGACGGCAAGAACCTCGAAACTCACAAAGTCTCATACGGCTCACGCGTTGCAGTTGCCGACGGTAGCAAAATCTCGCGCGGTGAAAAAATCGCGGAATGGGATCCCTATGCCACGCCAATTATCTCAGAGGTCGGCGGAACCGTCGCGCTTCTGGATACCGTCGAAGGCATTTCGTCCAAGGAAGAAACCGACGAGGAAACAGGTATCTCAAGCAAGGTCATTATTGACTGGCGCGCGTCCAATAAAGGCGCGGAGATTCAGCCTGTCGCGGTCATCCAAGACGCGAGCGGCGAACCTGTGAAACTCGGCAGCGGCAACATTGCCCGCTACATGCTTGCGGTTGGCGCCATCCTGTCTGTCCAAGACGGCGATACCATTAAGCCGGGCGATGTGCTTGCGCGTATCCCCAAAGGCGGCGCGACGCAGCGCGACATTACCGGGGGTCTCCCGCGCGTGGCCGAGCTGTTTGAAGCCCGCCGCCCGAAAGACGACGCCATCATCGCCGACATTGACGGCAAGATTGAATTTACGCGCGATTATAAAAACAAGCGTAAAATCACAATCCTGCCCGATGACGAGGCTATTGAGGCGACAACCTTCCTCATCGCCAAAGGTAAGCACATGCTTGTCCAAGACGGCGACAAGGTGAAGAAGGGCGACTACCTCCTTGATGGTAATCCTGCGCCGCACGACATTTTGCAAATCATGGGCGTGGAAGCGCTCGCGCAATATCTCGTCGACGAAGTGCAGGGCGTTTACCGCCTGCAAGGTGTTCCGATTAACGA
>CAZFWZ010000198.1:0-1719 GCA_964522765.1 uncultured Caulobacterales bacterium
CTTCGCCGCGCGCAATGGCAGCCTCTTTACGTGTCTGCCATGAAGCATTTGTATATTTAGAGCTCATGATGTGATGCCTCCAAGTGTAAGCGATTTGATTTCTAGATAATCGTCTAGGCCATATTTAGATCCTTCGCGCCCTTGGCCAGATTCTTTGACGCCTCCAAAGGGTGCCATTTCATTTGAAATTGCACCTGTGTTGATGCCGACCATGCCATATTCTAAAGCTTCGCCGACACGCCAGACGCGGCCAATGTCGCGAGAGTAGAAATAAGCGGCAAGGCCAAAGGGCGTATCATTGGCGAGTGCGATGACTTCGTCTTCATCTTCAAACTTAAAGATGGGCGCAACAGGTCCAAAAATTTCATCCGTAAAGACGCGCATGTCCGGCGTTACGTTTGTGAGGACGACGGGCGTAATAAAATTACTCCCATCATCAGCCGCAGGCTGTTTCCCAGCCGTCATGACTGCGCCTTTATCGAGCGCGTCTTTGATAATTGCACGAACACCTTTTGCGGCGCGAGCATTGACTAATGGACCAATCTCTACACCATCAGCCGCACCGTTGCCTATTTTCAATTTATTCGCTTCTTCATTAAGGCGCGACACGAATGTGTCGTAAATACCGGACTGAACGAAGATGCGGTTTGCACAAACACAAGTCTGACCAGCGTTACGAAATTTACTGGCCATGATGCCTGTAATGGCTTCATCCATGTCTGCGTCATTAAAGACGATATAGGGTGCGTTGCCGCCAAGCTCCATAGAGGTGCGTTTCATCGTATTGGAACATTGAGCCGTCAACATTTTGCCGACGCCAGTCGATCCTGTGAAGGAAAGCTTTTTGACGATTGGGCTTGATGTCATTTCCTCGCCAATCTGAGCGGTGATACCGCATAGAATATTGATCACGCCATTGGGGACGCCAGCGCGAGTGGCTAGTTCACCCAAAGCAAGCGCAGATAATGGCGTTTCATTGGCAGGTTTACAGACAACTGTATTGCCGGCTGCAAGGGCAGGCGCAATCTTGCGGGCGAGCATAGCATTTGGAAAATTCCAAGGTGTGATGCAGGCGACAACTCCGAGCGGCTGCTTGATAACAACAACGCGTTTATCTGGCGCAGGGGACGGAATTGTATCACCATATATACGCTTCGCTTCTTCGGCAAACCATTTGACGTAATTTGCGCCATAGGCAATTTCACCGCGCGATTCTGAGAGCGGCTTACCCATTTCTGTGGTTAGAATGAGCGCGAGATCATCAATATTGGCAATGATTTCATCATGCCATTTCATTAGAATGGCGGACCGCTCTTTGGGGCCAACTTTCCGCCATGACTTAAAAGCGGCTGCTGCAGCATCAATAGCTTTAGACGTTTCTTTGGTGCCGCATTTTGCAACGCGCGCAACGGTCTCGTCATTGGCTGGATTTAGAACCTCAAAGTGGTCGCCTGATTGGCTGTCCTGCCAAGCGCCATTAATATAGGCCTGCGTTCGTAATAAGGTCGTGTCATTTAACTTCATGAGATGTCTCGTTTGTGTGACAAGTATTAGGCGTTAGCGCCGTAAACAGATTTTAGCTCGATAAATTCATCAAGTCCGTGCACGCCCCATTCGCGACCATTTCCTGATAGCGTCATTATCAGTCTTTGAGCTTTGATTCGTGTCTGACGTCAACGCCTATGGCACAGATTTAGGTCTGGGCTAAGAGAGACTTTT
>CAZFWZ010000199.1:0-1710 GCA_964522765.1 uncultured Caulobacterales bacterium
GTCCACCTGTACGCCAAAAAGAAGTTGAGCTTAATGAGCTTAAATCCTTAATCGCTAATTCAGGCCGCGCGGCTGGTGGTCGCCGCGTAGGACCAAACCCTGTACATCAAGAAACGCTGCAGACGCGTAATACATTGCAGTCGCGAGCTGATAGCTTGCGCGAGAAGGAATTTGTATTGCAGCGTCAGCTCGATGCAGCGGATGCAAAAGTGCGCCGCCTACAAGATATCAGTCCGCAGTATGCTAATCTACTGCGTGAACGCGACTCTTTGGATGAACGCCTGAAAAGTTACACAGTGCGAGAGCAAGAAGCACTGGTCAATCAAGAGCAGGCCGAAAGCAGCAGTGAAAATGTACAAGTCATTTCTTGGGCGACGCGCCCGCGCAAAGGCAGCAACATGCGCCTTATCATGTTCGTGCTCGCCGCCGCAGGTTGGGGCTTTACGCTCTTTGTACTTGCGATGATGATAGTCTTTTTGGATCCCAAGCTTTACGCCTCCCCGGGTGCCAACCCGTCTCGGGGCCAAGCCCGCTCAGGACGGCGCGGTATGGATAACTATCGTGCAGAGCCTGCGTATCAGCAACCAGCCCAGCCTCATAATGCGCCGCAACCCATACCCGAAAGCGTGCCTATGCCAGCGGCCGCCTTTGCCGCATCGCCCTATGTGGCTACGCAGGGTAATCCCTACGACGCGCAGCCTTATTCTCCAGAACAGCCTTCGTATACAGAACAGAGCTACGAGACTTCGGCAGCGCACGACCCTTATGCTTCTCCCTACGGGCAGGAGGTGCAACCTTATGTGCCGCAAAGCTATGGCAATACTGCGGAGGATATCTATGCTAATCCATATGCTCCAGCTCAAGCGCCTGTAGCTCAGCCTGATATGGCTGTATTGGGTACGGTTCCGACAGAGACATAAGCGGTTCAGTCTGCAATGGACGTTGAAAGAAAATCACTCTAAGACGTTCAAGTCCTAGGGAGTCGGCCAGTCATGATTGACGTAAACCATCCACTGCAAACGGTCTTGTCATCGCTGTGCACGCCTGCGCGCGGAGATGGCCGAGCGCCCGTTATCGCCGTGACCGCGACTGACACCGGCGTGGGGACAAGCTATGTGGCGCGCATACTCGCTCTTTTGGCGGCGCAGCATTATTCTCCCTATGGTCAGCGCGTTGCGCTCATTGACATGGATATAACCCAGCAAAGCCAGATAAATTTCTTTCGGCAGCCCACAACGCCATATGGCAATGTGCAAGGCCCATTTGACGCTACTTTTGGCGAAAGCCCGTTCTGGCAAGTGAGTCCAGATGGGGTGGACGAATTTGGCCGCCGCAAATCGGCAGCCCTTTACGGCGGGCTGAATCTCATTGGGAATACTGGATTAGCGGTTACGGAATTTCGTTGGCCGGAAATAAAGCAAGGCCAATCCGTTCATATTTGCGCGGCGCGAGACTATTGGCATAAGCTGCGTGATCAGTTTGCGCTTGTTGTCGTTGACACGCCTGCGTTTGACCGCGCGGATACGGCACTTACTGTTGTGCCGGAAGCCGATAAGACGGTGATTGTCTGCGCGACCGATACGGCCAGCCAGCCCTCTCAAAAGGCGCTGTCAGACCGTATTATAGCAGAGCAGGGACGCTGCGCTGGGCTCGTTATTAACGAAGGCCCTGCAAGAGCCAATTCTCGGCTTGCGTGAGCTCTCGAAGCGT
>CAZFWZ010000200.1:0-1708 GCA_964522765.1 uncultured Caulobacterales bacterium
AATTAAATTGACTTTTGTGCGTCTGCCATGGAGTTTTCTGAGGTGTAATCTGCCATGGCCGCGCCGCGCTGCCCGATAGGGCGGTCTGGACCGCGGGTTGTGTCAACTTGTGTGTGGCGTTCCATTTCGCCGTTTATCTCAGCGCCCAAAATCACCACAAAAGCCGTAAGCCACAACCAAATGAGTAAAATAATAACAGCGGATAAGCCGCCGTAAGTCGCGTTATAGGTACTAAAGTGGGTCACAAAATATGAGAACCCTGCAGATATGATAAGCCAAGCGAGCGTCGCGAATAAAACACCCGGAAAGAGCCAACGCAGTTTAGCCGGGCGGCGGCTTGGGCCGTAACGATATAAAATAGTTGTCGTCAAAGCGAATATGCAAATTAAAAGACCCCAAGGTACCCAGCGGGTCAATACACCGCTGATGTTATCCATCTTAAAAAAGCTCAGAACGGTTGGGAGGCCAACTAGAACGACTAAAGACGAGGAGATAAATATGGTCATAGCCATCGTCAAAAGAAACGCCAAGCCATTGAATTTAATCGGGTTACGTTTCTCTTGCTCGTCATACGCAATATTAAGCGCCCGCATCGTTGCCCGTATGCCGGCTCCCGCCGCCCATGTCGCCAGTATTAAACTACAGATAATCCGCCATCCCATGCTGGTCTTGGGCGCGTTGGCGACGCTTTGCACTTGAGCATTGATAAGGGTCCAGACCTCATCCGGCAACAAGCCCGACACAAATTGCAAATGGCCTTGCGCGCTTGCAGGGTCCGCAAGGTAGCCGTAAATCGACAGGCACCCCGTAATGAGCGGAAACAGCGCAAGCAGCGCAAAAAAGGCCACGCCCGCAGCAACGATGGATACATTATCGCGGCTGATTTCACCCACAGAACATTTAGAAATATGCCATAGGTCTTTGCGGTTAAACTGCAATGGCGTTGCCGCGTGACATGATAAATTCATGAGCGGGTTATTTCTTCTTTGGCGCGGGTTGCGGACGCGCAAAAACAAGTTCTGTCTCAGATGATAGCCCTGCATCATATTTATAGCCGCCAAGATCAAAGTCTTTAAGGCCGTCAGCGCGGTCAACACGGTTGGTCATAATCCAGCGCGCCATAAGCCCGCGTCCGAATTTCGTGTAATATTGCACAGGACGTATCTTGCCCCCTTTCTCTTCCAAAAACTTTGCGCTGAGGACTGTCGCCCCTAACGCATTTTTATCGACGGCTTTGAAATATTCATTAGACGCAAGGTTCATGATGATTGGGTCGTCATGCCCGCTCAAATCTGTCTTAAGCAAATCGCCAATGGCAGACCCCCAAAACTCATAGAGCGATTTTCCCCGCGCCGTGGCGAGTTTTGTGCCCATCTCAAGCCTGTAAGGCTGAATAGCATCAAGCGGGCGCAAGACCCCGTAAAGCCCAGATAGAATACGCAGGTGGTCTTGGGCATAAGCTAAATCATCATCGCTGAGGCTCTTAGCGTCCAGCCCCCAATAAACATCGCCGTCAAAGGCAAGGCCCGCAGATTTGGCGCTATTGCTTTGCCCTTTAAGGTTAAAGCTTTTAAAACGCTCGGCGTTCAAATTCGCCAGATTATCACTAATATGCATAAGGCGTTTAAGGTCATCCGCCGATTGGGTCTTGGCCACTTTGGCAAGTTCGAGCGTATCGCTGGCGAGGCGCGGGCGCGTCGCCTCTAGC
>CAZFWZ010000201.1:0-1688 GCA_964522765.1 uncultured Caulobacterales bacterium
GGCTCAGGCTGTGGCTCAGGTGTTGGCTCTGGCTCAGGTGCCGGCTGTGGAGTTGGATTGTCTGCAAGAATAAAGTCACTGGCATCCAAATCTTTCGGGTTCGTGAGGTTATTAAAGGCAATGCTCTGAGTCTCAGAAATATAAATCGCGACATGCCCTTCTGAATTGGTCGTGATGTTCAACTCATCGAAGGATAAGCCGAGGCTTGATAAATCAATCTTATCATCCCCAGAGGTAAAATCTTCGATCACGTCATGACCGCCCCCACTCTCAAAAACGAAAGTATCGGTACCGTTACCCCCGATGAGCACATCATTACCCGCGCCGCCATTAAGTGTATCAATCCAATTGCCGCCATCGAGGAAATCATTTCCGTTACCGCCATTAAGCGTGTCTCGGCCGCGACCGCCGAACAGAGCATCATTTCCGCTGCCACCGTTGAGTGTGTCCGCTCCTCTATCGCCATTAAGCGTATCATTTCCGTTGCCACCGTTAAGTGTGTCACTTCCAGTCGTACCGTTTATCACGCCATCATCGCTTGTATCGGTGGGCGTGTCAGGTGCGCCAGGCGCATTATCTGTCTGCGCAATCGCATCATCAATTGAGTACCAAGATTGGTCTCCATCAAGCCATAATCCATCAATGTGGACAAGCGTATCAGTGCCTAACGTAGGATGAGACACTGTAACGCTACCATCATTATTCCGAGAAATAGAATAATCAGACAAATGCCCGTCATAATCGACCTGATTATAGTCATTGGACGAGCCCGTAAATGTCTGATCGCCGTCCAGATTTAGAAACACGCCAATGTCATTGGGTTGCGGCGAACTATTTTGTGGTGACCCACCTTGTGATGAATTGGGTGTCAGCGAAATAGCATCTTCTATAGAGTACCAAGACTGATCGGCGTCAGACCAAAGGCCATCAATATTAATCAGCGTATCCGTTCCAATTGTTGGATGGCTAACTGTTACGCTGCCGTCATTATTACGATAAATCGCAAATTCAGATAGCGGAGCATCATAATCAACTTGATTATACTCCCCATTTATACCTGTGTGTGTAGTGTTGCCTGTCGTGTCTAAAAAAACCGCCATGTTTTGTTTCCTGTCCTTAGAGTAAGAATTTACTAAGGACGTAACGCAAAGGTCATGCCAGACACGGCGGATATATCTCATGCGTTGCAAAGCAAATATTTTTTCGCTTGAGATGCGAAAAAATTACAATTTCAGATATTAAAAGCTTAATTGAACAGAAACCGCCTCTCGCTTAGAGAACACTTGAGCCCTGCGCCATTTCTCAAATATTTGATACGGCAGGTCTTCGCGCAGTTGCCCACAAACCCAACGCGGGTTAAATGACGCCTGCGCCAATTTAATCTTCAAGAGCTATAACATAGCTTTCTTGTAGCGTGTCTATCTTTTCAAATAGCTGAAATTTTGTCGCGAATGTTGTGGTGAAAACCTTCTTGCCGTGGTCTTTTAGAATAAGCCCCTAACACCCTGTATTTTGCCAGTTAGGCGCTCCATCCTCTAATTCGCATTTAACGCGCATTCCAGCGCTGACAAATGTATTTTCGCTGTCAAAAATCGCTAAGAGTTGTTGAGCCGCAACTGTTCCGTCCATCAACCCTTCTTGGGTTACCAAGACTTGTTTCCAGTCGGCTTCTACCGCCGTTTCAACCA
>CAZFWZ010000202.1:0-1676 GCA_964522765.1 uncultured Caulobacterales bacterium
CAAGCTTCACACGGTCAGAGGCAAAACCGACATTGGCTGAGAAAGCCTCGCGGTAAATATTGTCAATACGGCCGACTTCACCTGAAAGACCAAACTTCCAATTTCCAGGTTTATAATCAACGCCATAAGCATGAGATAAACCTTTAACGCCAAGATCGTTGAACTGTAGACGTTCCTCGCCATAAACAGACAAGGCATCTGAGTAACGGCGGCGAGCGCCGAAATTGAACGACCCGAGGTTTGATTGAGCCTGCGCATTAAGCGGCAGTTCATAACTCAAATAGGACTCATTGCCATTACCATGCTCATACCGCACCGATGCACGCGCACCGAGACCGTCCTCGCCTGTGGATATTTCGCCGCCGCCAAGCACTTTGCCGAACAAGCGCGTCTCTGCACCCACACCTACGCGGTCTGTAGTACGTTGATTATCTCCCTCAATCCCAACTTGGCCAAAAGCGTAAATATTGCTGTCATCATTGAACTCATAATCCACACGGCCGCCTAAAGAGGCACCTGAATTACCGCGCGCATCATCATTGAATGAGGCGCCTATAGAAGCCGTAAGATGGTCGCCGGCTTTGTAGTCAATGCTGGCTTCAGCAAAGCTATTCGTCCCGATTGTCTCATCATCCGTCACATCTGCTCGCGCTGATAGAGCCAAACGTTCATTAAGAGCCACGCTTAATCCGCCGCCGAACTGCTCAATGGTTTGAGCCGTCGCTTCAGAATAGCCTGCAAATCCAGCCTGACGTTTGCGCCAGTAAGCATAAGAATTACCATCGAGATTAAATCCATCGACTTCGGTGAAGTCCACAGCGCCTTCGATTGCGTAACCATCCGCAGAGCTATCATTCACAAGGCCACCCCGCGCAAGCGGATTGTAAGTAAAGCCGCCATCAATAGAGCTGAACGTTTCGACGCCTGCGCCTTCCGTTCTAGCAATCTCGCCTTTCAGATAGGTACCAGCTGCATATTGTAAGGTCAGATCAAGCTCATAAAGATCAGATTCAACGCCGCCATCTGTATCATGGCTATAAGTTGCGCCGAGTTTAATATGATCGCCAATCCATCGTGATCCGCGCGCGCCGTAAACAGCCGCGTCACTAGATGAGCCCAGCACAGGCGTATATTCATAATCGATAACAAGAACAGTCTCATTACCCGACAAGCTACCGTCGCGGAAGAGGCGGCCATCATCAGCACTGCTGCTGAGCGGTTGATTAAGAATGACGCGGCCTTGAATAAAGTCCATGTCGTAATCTGCGCCATAAGTTAGGCGGCGGGTTTCAAAGACAAGTCCCGAAACACTATCGCGCGTTTCTATACGGATGATTTCAGATCCAATAGAGATGTCGCCATTACGGAGATAATAGACGCTTCCGCCCGTTCCGCGAAGCTCATCACGGCCTTGGCGGGACCCGCCCTCAGCTATGTAGGCCGTCAGGCGAGTGCGATCATCACCAAACTTGGTTGAATTACCGTTCTGGTCCCAATGGAACTTAGCGCCGTAAAGCGTGCGTTGAACACGGGCAAACTCAGTATCATTGAAGTTGGTCTGATAATTCCCCCAAAGAGCATAATCATCATTTCGTTCAACACGCGCATAGAACCTACCAGACGTCGGCGCATCTTGCTCAATCGTGCTGTCATCACCGTAAGTCGGGTAGAAGCGT
>CAZFWZ010000203.1:0-1525 GCA_964522765.1 uncultured Caulobacterales bacterium
TGTTTGAACGTCGAGTTTCATGACTATTCTTCCTCACCTTTAGCAGCCGCTTTACGCATTTTCGCCGCAAGGTCTTTATCGACCTGTGCGCGAGGCTCAGCGCCGCCAATCATTTCTTTGGCCTGCTCAACCCATTCTTCTTTGGCGACAACACCGGGCTTACCGATTTTCTCTTCCAAAGCCGTGATATCATCAGCGCTCATAGCGACAAGCTGAGTGAGCTTTGTGATACCCGCTGCGGCCAGAGCCTCTTCGCCCTTAGGGCCGATGCCATCGACAAGAACAATCGCGTCAACAAAATCAGCGGCTGGAGCTTTATCTGCTTTTTTGGCTTTCGGAGCCTTAGCTTCTGGCGCAGCCGCTTTAGGCGCCGCAGAGAACTTACCCGGAACAGGAAGACCATCAACCTTAGTCCCCTTTATAGCGTCGCGAACTTCGAGCCACGTGCCTTTAGCACCGGGCGTCGCGCCTTTAATCAAAAGAAGGCCATCCTCAGCAAGAACACGGGCCACCTCTAGGTTTTGGTTCGTCACGCGAACCGCCCCCATATGGCCGGCCATTTTCTTACCTTTAAATACTTTACCAGGATCTTGACATTGACCTGTTGAGCCGTGTGAACGGTGAGAGATAGACACGCCGTGTGTCGCGCGAAGGCCGCCAAAGTTGTGACGCTTCATCGCGCCCGCAAAACCTTTACCGACAGATACGCCTGCCACATCTACTTTTTGGCCTGCCACAAAGTGCTCAGCATCAAGAACAGACCCGACTTCAATTTCATTACCCGCATCAATACGAAACTCCTTTAGAGCCTGCTTTGGGGTCACGCCTGCCTTAGCAAAGCGTTCACGTTCAGCTTTAGAAACGCGCTTAACTTTAGCCTCTCCAGCCCCGAGCTGAAGCGCAACATAGCCGTCACGTTCCTGTGTTTTATGAGCAACGACTTGGCAGCCCTCAAGCGCCAACACTGTCACAGGCACATGATTACCAGCGTCGTCATAGACACGGGTCATGCCCAATTTTTTAGCAATTACACCTGTACGCAACATGGCCTTAGGCTCCCAACTTAATCTCGACGTCCACACCGGCAGCAAGATCGAGCTTCATCAGCGCGTCCACAGTCTGCGGCGTTGGGTCGACGATATCCAACATGCGCTTGTGCGTGCGGATTTCGAATTGCTCACGTGATTTCTTATTCACGTGTGGTGAGCGGTTCACTGTGAACTTCTCAATACGTGTTGGCAGCGGAATCGGACCCCGAACTGTTGCACCCGTACGCTTCGCAGTAGAAACGATTTCTTGGGTCGAGTGATCCAAGATACGGTGATCAAAGGCTTTTAGCCGAATACGAATATTTTGACTGTCCATAACTTTATCCAGTTTTACCCTCTATTGAGAGTGGTCCGATTTAACGCTGTCAAACAACTTTAGAAGTGGCGCTGACTAAAGCAGCACCACATGAATTACAAGAACTATTCTGTGATTTTACCGACAACGCCGGCGCCCACTGTGCGGCCGCCTTCGCGGA